>NZ_AP021847.1:362500-662500 GCF_009176705.1 Pseudoalteromonas sp. A25
TAAACAGCTTGAATCTCAAGTAGCAGAAAAAACAAATATTCTTAATTGTTTGTTCGATGGTGCGAACCAAGCGATATGGCTATTAAAAGTAGAACAATATCAAGATTTTAAGTTCCTCCAGTCAAACCATGCCGCATGTGAAAGTATGGGCGTTTCACCACAAGATATTATGAACAAGCGCTTGTCGGAAATAGGCTCGTCTGTACTTAGCAACGATGTTATAAATAGAATAAGAAATAATTACTTACTATGCTGTGAGCGTAAGTTACCTCTGGAGTATATAGAAACACTACCTAGTAAAAACGAAGAAAAGTGGTACCAAACAACTCTTTACCCAATACTTGACCCAAAAAATAACGTTGTAAAAATCGTGGGGACCGCCATAGATATCACCGCTCGCAAACTAGCAGAACAGGAGCTTGAGCATAACCGTACATTCTTGGAGCAAATAATCAACTCCGCAGTATGTGGTTTATATCTTTACGACATTAAAGAAAGGCGAAATATACAAATTAATCAACGTTATACTGATCTTTTAGGTTACACAATTGGCGATTTAAAAAATATAACACTGAATGAGCTTGTACATCCAGAAGACGAACAACAATTAATTGTTCATTTTGATGAAGTGCTTATAAGCAAAGAGCAGCAACTCATACCTATCAAATATCGTTTAAAACATAAGAATGGGCATTGGATTAGTTGCAGCGCCGTACACACAATAATTACTAGAAGTAAAAATGGAACGCCAACAGTACTTCTGGGTACTTTTGTCGATATAACAGAGCAAGACCAACTATTGCAAAAGCTCAAGTCATCAAATGAAAATTTAGAGCACTTCGCTTTTCTAGCTTCTCATGATCTTCAAGAGCCTTTAAGAAAGATCATTGCTTTCACTGATAGTTTATCTGTTAGATTAAAAAATTACATTGGCAATGATGAAAACGCGCAATTTGAAATGTCTCGACTCATTGAAGCTTCAGATAAAATGCGCGTAATGATACAAGCTTTACTCAAATTATCTAGATTACAATCACAGAAACTAATTCCTATCGAGACAACCTTAGGCAACCTTATCGATGATACATGCGAGCAGATCAGCTGTGCGATTGAGGAAACTAAAGCTCAAATTACCGTAGACACGCCAGATCAGCTTCTAGAAGTAGACAACTCTCTCTTCGTTCAGGTGTTCCAAAACCTCATCGCAAATAGCCTTAAATTCATCGAGAGCGATATAACACCAAGAATAAAAGTATTTAGCGAACTTAGAGACAATCAAATCATCATATATTACCAAGACAATGGTATAGGCATTCAGGAACCATATTGGCAGAGTATCTTTGAGCCATTTAAACGGTTAGACAATGGAGTAACATATTCAGGCAGTGGTATCGGATTAGCTATGTGCAAAGAAATAATAAAACTGCATAACGGGAGTATTGCGTGTCGAAGTCACAAGAGTAACGGTACCACTTTTATTATTAACCTACCAAGCACTCGGGGGTAAGTATGGATATAGTATTAGTGGATGACGACACCGATGATGTTTACCTATTTACAACTGCATGTGAATACATTACTCCAAAGCCAAATCTGATCGTATTACAAAATGGTGAACAGCTTTTGGAATATATAGATACTCACGGTCTCAAGGGAGATAAGCTCTATCTTGTAGACTTAAACATGCCAAAAATGGGGGGGCTAGAAGCCTTAAAGCACATTAAGCAAAGGGGCTTGGTCAATAAGTTATGTATAATTAGTTACACAACATCGAGTCAGCCTTCTGATATTGAACACGCTTTCTCGTTAGGCGCCAAGTCATATATAACAAAACCTAGTAAGGTAGTTGACCTAATTGAGCTGCTCGAAGTGCTTACTAAATACTGGTTCACTTACAATCACTTTGCTAGGAGCAACAATGAATAAATGGCTAATTTATCTTTTAGAAGATAATGAAGATGATATTTACTTAATACAGCAGTTCCTCGTGAACCATAATGGGCGTCATCAGTTTAAGCTTAAGTCTTTAAAAAACCTTGCTACATTAAAATTAGCTACACGGCAATGTTCACCTGACATTCTGCTCATTGACCTCAATTTACCAGACAGCTCAGGGCTCAACACTCTTATTACCGTCAAACACTTCGTGCCAAACATTCCCATCGTTGTGCTCACTGGCGACTCAAATGAGAGAATTGGAGAGCAAACCATCCAGTTAGGTGCTCAAGATTACATTCCAAAACATGAACTAACGAGTTCTCTGTTAGCTAGAACAATCATTTTTTCAAAAGAGAGATTCGAATTGCAGCGTAATCTAGAGAATATGGTTGTAATGGATAAACTCACTATGCTCAATAACCGAGGCTCATTCGATAACGAACTACATAAGTATGTTCAAGATGCTATCAGGTACGATACAAGTTTTGGTTTGCTGTTTATCGATTTAGATAACTTTAAAGCCGTTAATGATGAGTTAGGGCATCAAGCTGGAGATCAGCTCTTAAGAGGCATTGCTGCGAAACTAAAAATGTTTCGTCGAACATCTGATTTTGTAGCCAGGTATGGTGGAGACGAGTTCGTTATAATCGCGCCACATATAGCGGACAAAAACCAACTCATGAAACTGGCACAGCACAAGTATAGCTTACTTGCCGATAATTACTGCATCGAAGGAAGCAACAATCAAATCCATGAAATACACCTAGAAGTGAGTATAGGCGCGGTACTCTTTCCTGATGATGGCGAAACCGAAAGCAAATTAATACAAAACGCCGATGCCTCGATGTATGAAGCAAAAGAAGCGGGAAAACCTTTTCGAATATGCAAGGACAAAGATTGACGAACACATATCATCGTAAATATCAGCTGCTTTCCATCACGCTTTCAGTAGAGCTATGCAGGGCCATAAAAAGCCATCATAAATAGATATTGGATGAGGCTCGTCAATATATCTCTGTATCAAATACTCGGAGCACGATCAAAAAACTTCTGCAATATCAAACCCAGCTATTATTTCGAATAATGCCGACAGCAAGGCCCTCAATCTCAAAAGACTGATACTCCAAATCAACAGTGATTGGCGAAAACTCTTCATTTTCAGCATGTAAAAGCACTTTTTTCCCCGCCTTCTCCAATCTTTTAACAGTTACTTCATCTTCAACTCTAGCAACAACAACCTGACCATTTTCTGCAACTTTAGTACTGTGAACTGCTAGCAAATCTCCGTCTAAAATACCTATATCCTTCATACTCATACCATTTACTCTGAGTAAGTAATCGGCTGCTGGTTTAAATAAGTGAGCATCAATTTGGCAATGCGTTTCTACATGCTGCTGCGCTAAAATCGGCTCCCCAGCAGCTACGCGCCCAATCAGAGGTAGTCCTGGATCTTCTTTCTCTATTTCTTCAACTAATCTAATCCCACGGCTCGCACCAGGCACCATTTCAATCACACCTTTTTTGGCTAGCGCCTTCAAGTGCTCTTCGGCTGCATTCGCGCTTTTAAACCCTAGTGCTTCTGCAATCTCAGCTCGAGTCGGAGGCATTCCCGTATCTTTAATAAACACCTTGATTAGTTCAAATACTTGTTCTTGTCTTTTTGTAAGTGGACGCATACAACTGGTTTTCCATACAGTACATTTACTGTGAGTATATACAGTTAATAGAAAATCGCAATGGGTGAAGGGGAAATATCAAAGTATTATTTCTAAACTAACAATATGCTTTTAAATTCCTTTTATACAAAAAGGTACGGTCTCTGTTTTTTTATCGACTGACCACGTTTATCAGCTGTATTTGAACCTTAATAACGTCTGCTCGATGTTATTTTTGCTATACAGCAAAAGTGTTTCGCCATGCCTACTCATTGTTATTTTTAAAAGATCAATATAGTGTGAGATTCATCTCATTGTCGATGGCGTTTATACAAAGGTAATCATTATGAAAAAAGTACTTATTCCAGTTACTAACCATGCAACACTAGGCACTACAGAACAGGCAAATGGTACCTATGCTCCAGAACTAACGCACGTGGTTCATGTATTGAACAGCAACAGCATTGCGTTTGATATTGCCTCTATACAAGGTGGCAAGGCGCCTCTTTACGGCACAGACATCGAAGGCGATGACGTGAATAGCCAAGTATTAAGTGACTCTTCGTTCAAAGCACAGATCGACAATACCTTAGTCGCTTCACAGGTGAATATTGAAGATTATGATGCGATTTTCTACCCGGGTGGCTTTGGCTTATTATCTGACTTAGCAATCAATAAAGACATTGGGGGCATGGCAGCAAAACATTATGAAGCGGGCGGTATCATTGCAGCAGTATGCCATGGCCCAGCGGCATTATTACCAATTACATTAAGCAATGGTGAGCCTTTACTTGCTAACAAACACGTTACCGCATTTACCCGAGAAGAAGAAATAGACTTTGGCACTATTAATGATATTCCATTCTTATTAGAAGAATCGCTCACTCGTAACGCAGCAAAATACAGCAAAGTACAACCTTGGGGTGAATTTGTAATTGAAGATGACCGTGTCATTACAGGCCAAAATCCAACAAGCGCTCATGCTGTGGGCGAAGCTTTAGTAAAGCTATTGTCATAAGAGCTGAAAATGATAAAAGTACACCACCTAAATCAATCTCGCTCAACGCGAATTTTATGGCTATTAGAAGAGCTTGGCCTGCCCTACGAAGTTGAGCGGCACGAACGTGATAGCGCAACGCGTTTGGCCCCAGCAAGCTTGGCAAAAGTTCACCCACTAAGCAAAGCACCTATTATTGAACATAATGGTTTGGTGCTTTGCGAGTCGGGCGCAATCATTGAGTATATTCTTGATCAAGCACCAAGTGAGTATTTGCGCCCAGAGAAGGGTTCCAAAGCATACTTTCAATACTTAGAGTGGCTGCACTTTGCTGAAGGGTCTTTAGGCTTGCCAATTATTGCCCGTTTACTTATGAACATGGAACAGCGAGATGGCACCAAACCGATGGATGGTTATATCAGCAAAGAGTTAAACCTAGATTTCTCATATATAGATAATGTGCTTGCAAAGCAAAACTACTTCGCTGGCGAGCAGTTTTCTGCCGCTGATATTATGATGACAATTTCGTTAGAAATCGCCGATAGCTTAAATTTACTTGAAGGGCACGATAATATCACCCGCTATCTTGGTGATATGCAAAGTAGAGAAGCGTATAAAAAAGCCCGCGCGTTTGGCTAATGAGTTAAGTTTTCATTATTCAGTTTTAAAGGTTTAAACTCGCGACGCTGTTATGTACAGAGCGCGAGTTTTTCATTTATAAATGCTGGCGTTTTGATTTGCTTTGGACCTATTGTGTTTGCAAAATAGTCAAAGGCGCATTGTCTTCAAACAACCGTGCAAAATACCCCTAAAAGTGGTATTGATTATCACACTGAGTAACGCTGCTTGTATGTGAGGTCCTCACTTTAGCCGATAACTAACGGGGGCATGCTTGAGTACTGTGCTGTTATTGCACACCCATTTCGTCACTCGGTACTCGCTTAGCGTCATTCTGAACTTGTTTAAGAACCCATTACAGGCAAACAATCAGCATTGGCAAAACAGAATGGTTTTTAGGAAGAGAATATGATCACCGCAATAACACAAAAAGACTTTCGCAACTTTTGGCCCACCTTTAAAAACATCATACAAGCACAGCAAACCTACGCATTTGACTCAAACATGTCATTTGAAGAGGCTTATCAACTTTGGTGCCAATCACCACTCAAAGCTTTTGCTTATAAAGTTGACGGTGTAGTTTTAGGCACGTATTACCTCAAAGCTAACGCCATGGGCCCAAGCAGTCATATTTGTAATTGTGGCTATATGGTCAGCGAAGCCGCAAGAGGCCAAGGTATTGCGCAAAAGCTCTGTGAACACTCGCAACGTATAGCCAAAGAAATGGGATTTGAAGCCATGCAATTTAACAGCGTGGTAAGCACCAATGAAGGTGCTATACGTTTATGGCAAAGACTTGGTTATAGCATTATAGGTACAATTCCCAAAGCCTATAAGCACCCACAGTTGGGGTATGTCGATAGTCATATTATGCATAAGTTTCTGGTTTAGTTAAATTAGGACCCAAATACAGTGCATACCACGCGATGAATTGGTTTACAGCTAAGCGCTTAAAGTGTCGACAAGCTAGCTAAAATCTAATCTGATATGCAGCTTGTGATTTTGTCTAATAACATTATTAGTCGCTGTTTGAGAATAAAGAAGCAAGCCGCGATTTTGGCTATTTTTGTTTGTTGTTTATAAACAGAATTTTGAGTGGAATTATAAGGCAATGTAGTATCCGCAATTTTAGGGGGTTATGAACCACTAAAATGGTAGAGAATAAGCTGTCTGGTAAACACTGAAAAGGATAGCACTTTGTCACCTTTAAAAATTTTAATAGATAAACATATTGGTGCTGATAGCCTTTCCGAGATTCAACATTCACTAAATGAACTAAACATTGGACTAGAAATTAAAGAGCGCTCAAGAAAAGGATCATATTTATCTTTAGACTGGGTTTAGTGGTCAATACTTTTCGGTAAATCGGTATAACAGCCTATTTCAGCTTACTGCCGTTGCTCGTTCGTTTAGATAATCGCAGCGAATCCCTGCCCCTATCAACTACTCATCGGCCCTTTGCGTATCGACCTTTCCTAAACGAGCTAATTTTTCAAAGCCTTGAGTTATACCAACCCGCAATAACTGTTATTCTTTTCAAAGGTAAAATACAATGCGGCTAGCGTTAAAAGTTTCTCATTTAAAACAAATAAATAACAAAATTTTTGCCCAGCTACCAACAAGATTTCATAACCTAAAAAGGCCACTTAGTTAAGCGGATTGGTATTACACATTTACAGTTTTCGATAGTCACACGTGTGAATGCCACCATTTGAGGTTTCAACAAACCTTACATACTCGCTCTCAGGGAACATCGATTTAGCCAAAGCTGTCATTGCACTATTTGGAAATCTTCTTTTATAGGCTTCCAAAGCCGACAGTAAAAACTGATTGGTTTCTAAATCAAAATTCTCATAGGTTTGGTTGTTCCAATTTTTTAATTGCTCCGGCGAGGCAAAAAATGGGTTTTGATATTGAGTATACTGGTGATACAGCTCGTTATCAGAGTAAGCCCTTAAATTGAAGTCAATCATCGTCTCTATTGATTTGCCATCTATCTCAACCGAATACAGGTCATAACCCTGCATCGCTGCAACCTCTGCCATCATAATGACAGACGCGAGCGCTGATGTAGAATAACCTAGCGCAGAGTCTCCTCGCTGTGATTCAAAAACTATTGAGCCATCAGCTCTAACTTGTTTATCTAAAATCATAAAATAGCGCGCAATACCTCTTCTAAAGTAGTCATCGTTATTTTCTGTCACTCCCAGCATCATTAGACCCAAATCACCTAACCAGCCTATGTTACCTTGCTCTAATAGCGTCGGCATATCTGAACCTATCGCATGAGCTTGAGATACATATATTTTTTGAGCCCACTGCTCGAAGAAGTTTTGTATCGCCTCAAGTTGAGGTAATTCAATGTCTCGGTGAGATTTTAATGAATGCCAAGCTATGACTGTAGACGGTAGTGCATATCTCAAATTAACTCTTTCAACACCATCAACCGCATCGATATCAGACATAGGTGCATAATTGGCCCATACAGAAAAGTTCGACAGCATGGTATCGAATGAACTTTGTTCTGCGCGATAAACGGCATTTACTCTTTCAAAAGTCATACTATTAGATAGTTCGGATAGGCCGTTGCTAAACACCTCAGTATTGTTTTGTGAAACATCAGAAGACGACACCAACCTGCCTATTGGAAACAAATCAACTGGGCAAAGCTCAAACATTTGCTGCTCGGTTGCGCTAGATAACTCAAGCTGTCTGGCACGTTCATCAACATGAAGCACAGCAGAGTTCACAACGGTATAATCGGTTAACCTTCCGTATCCATAGTTTGAGAACTTTTTCAATTCACAGCCATAATCGGTATTGTTAACTTCTCCTTCGAGGCCACACACTGCCACCCAGTTAGAGCCAGGCTCTAAAAACGTACCAGGGAATTCGTCAACAAATATCTCAACCGACGCTGTCGCTTTATTACCACTTGGATCCGCAGCAGTGAAAACAGCCTCAAACGTGCCAAATGGAATAACCTGCGGAATGTTATGCGAGATAGTCACTGTACCGCTGTTGTCTGTCGCCGTCACTGAGTTAATAAAATCAACAATTTGTTGTGAGCTCGCAGTCATTCCACTCTGCGTATCTGCATCTACAACAAGATCGCTAGGTGCCGTTATTGTCGGAGCCGATGTATCTTTTGTGATCGGGGGAGTTGTTTCAACACCGCCATCGCTGGGGCCATTACTTTCGCTACCGCCACCACAAGCGGCAAGTAACACACTTGCTATGAGCAATAAGTAACTCTTATTCATTTGCTAATCTCACTCTACTTTTCTAAGGCTTAAATCGCGGCCATTTTATACGATTCACTTAGACTGAGCTATTTTAAAAGTAAATTAATTGCAATTTACAGGACAATAGACTTACTTGCCGCTAAAAAAACAAGAGCTTTAACGGAACCTACCCCCTCCCAAATCCAAATTTAATTTCTTTTTTTGCAATTAAATGTAAGCCTTTCACTGCCACTTTTTCAGCTTTGATTTGGTAATTAAATACAATAAAAGCGGTGAGAGGACCGTCACACAAGTAGCGTTTTTTTAAATGCCTTGTATGGCCATATGTGACGTTATGATATTTGATGGTGCTGAGAGTTACAGCCCAGTTAAGTAACTACACTACTTAACTGACCTACTCGCTAAATTGACCTGCAGATGGCTTACCAAATGGAATGAACACTTTTACCAGTAAGCCGATTGTGTTGCTTTTGATATTGCTTGCATTGTGCAAGCTCAAGTAACCATGGTGCGCTTCTACGATTTCTCGGCACAGTGCAAGGCCTAAGCCACTGCCAGATGTCTTGGTTGAATAAAAAGGCACAAGCGCATTGGCCATGACTTGTTCGCTCATACCCTGCCCCTCATCTGTAACACTTATCATCATGCCTTGCCCGTATTGCTCAATACTCAAACTGACTTTATCAGCAGCAGAGCCTGATTCATGGGCGTTTTTTAGCAGGTTAATCAGCAGTTGTTGCAGCTGCATAATATCTGCAAAACAGGGGGTTACGGGTAGGGTGAGTTGGCTGTTAAATTGCCACTGCTCAGCCAGTTCACTAACCAGCTGTTGCCAGTCAATTTCGGCCAGTTTGGGTTGGGGTAATTTGGCGAATTTTCCATAACCTTGAACAAATTCGCTCAGGTGTTTAATACGCTCTTCAATGGTTGAAAATACCCGCTGTAATCTTGGTTCATCAAGCTGACTGGTCAGAATTTTCCCACTGTGTAGCATTGATGACATTGGGCCCAAGGAGTTATTTAGTTCATGGCTGATAATGCGTATTACTTTTTTCCATACCGCGACTTCTTGACGATTCAACTCTCGCGTAAGCTGCTTAAAAATAAAAAGCTTATGCTCTTGATTATTTAATAAAAACTGCCCGGTTGCTAAGTGCCACGTTTGCACTTCTTCTTGTTCGCTAAGCATATTAAACAACCCATCTTGACCTGAGTTAATAGCTTGCTTTAATTCCGGTGGCGCTTGTTCTAAAGCCTGCGATAAGCTTATGCCTTCAAGATGAGTGCTCGATTGCAATAAACCACGTGCGCTTAGGTTGCTAAACACCACAATGTTATTACTATTAACCAACACCAACGCTTGGGGTGAGCTCTCTAGCACTTTATCAAGCATCAGCTCACGTTGATAAATCCACTGTTTTTCTTTTCTCAGTTGTTCTGCGGTTTGATTATATAACTGGCATAAGCGACCCAGTTGGTCATTGCTTTGATAGGCAAGGTTGTTTGAAAACTCGCCGTCTTTAAAATTATGTAAGCCTAGTTCAAGGGCTTCTAGGCCTTGTCTTATTGGGGCGCAAACAAAGCTTGAAACAATTGCGCTCAAGGTTATCGCCAATACCAAAATGACTAAAGCATGAGCAAGTGGCAAACCTATAAAGATCAGTGTAAGTGCCACGCACAAAGTCACCACCACCAGCATGCTTAGCGTAATTTTATTTACCAAAGACAACTCGGGCAGTTTAAAAACCATACTTAATACTCAATCTCAAACTTTTGTAAACGCCGATACAAAGCTTGCCGCGTCATACCAAAATGGCGTGCAACTTTAGCAATAACACCTTGATGCGCACGCATGGCCTCTTCTAGTTCTTGCTTCGTGGGTTCTTGCTTGGTTTTGGCTGCCTTGGCAGTATAAAGGGGTGCATCGTTTTGTAGTGTAAAATCTTGCTCACCTAACTCACCGTCAGGCTTAAGTACCGCCGCCCTTTTGCAGGCGTTTTCTAGCTCCCGCACATTACCTGGCCATGAGTAAGCTGTTAGCGCAAGCTGCGCCGTATGTGATAACGGCCTATTTGGTAAGAAATGATTAACCAAAGGCAAAATATCATCAGGTCTTTCACATAGCGCAGGAAGTTGCAGTTCAATCACATTCAGCCGGTAATATAGGTCTTCACGAAATTGTCCGTTTTGAATGTCTTTTAGTAAATTGGCGTTAGTAGCCGAAATAACCCGCACATTTACTTTACGTGTTTGCACCGAGCCTAAGCGCTCAAACTCCCCAGTTTGCAATACTCTGAGTAATTTCATTTGCCCAGCTAAGGGTAAGTTACCAATCTCGTCTAAAAATAAAGTACCGCCATCTGCCGCTTCAAAACGCCCAATTCGTTGCTTGTTAGCACCCGTATAGGCACCGGCTTCTGCGCCAAACAGCTCAGCCTCAATCAACTCTTGCGGCAGCGCGCCTGCATTCACTTTAAGAAAGGGCTTATCTTTTAATAACGAGTTCGCTTGAATAATTTCAGCAATGCGCTCTTTACCGCTTCCGTTTGGTCCTGTAATAAGCACCGACACATCTGACTTTGCCAATTGCAAAGCCATATCTACAATTCGCTCCATCGCAGTACTGGCATACACTAGCCCCGCCAAATTGGCTTCTGCCTTGGGGGCTTCTCGCTCTGCTTGCTGACGCTTGTAATTGGCATTGCTGGCTTGAGCCTTGCCCAGTTCAACTAAATTCGCAATGCTGGTCAACAGTTTTTGGTCATCCCAAGGTTTGCCAATGTAATCAGCCGCGCCTGCTTTAACCAATTCTATTGCGGTCTCAAGCTCGGTCCAAGCGGTAATAAGAATAATCGGTAAATGAGGGTTAATCTCTCTTAAGCGATAAAACAGGGTTTTACCCTCTTCACCCGAGGTGGTATCGCTTGTAAAGTTCATATCCTGTAATACAAGGGCTATATTTTGGTATTGCACCATTTGTTGTGCTTCAAACGCATTTTGCGCAGTCACCACCGCATAATCATGTATTTCTAGTAATAACGACAACGCCTCTAAAATAGCCGGGTTGTCATCAACAATGAGTATTTTTCCCATGTTATTCTTGTACTTCAATGTGCTACACCTTGGCCAGTGTAGCACATTCATTATTAACAGGTTATATGGTTCTTGTAGCGATACTCGGCGAGATATTAGCAGCACGCTTTGCCGGTCCAACTACTGCAAGCAAACTAACGCACAACACACTTAACGCAGTTACCGTCACATAAATAATAGGCATTTGCGACAACGAATAATGTTTCATTAACTGTTGCGCCATCAATAACGCAGCCCCAGAACCAACAACCAGTCCAACCACCGAAATCAAACAGTTTTCAATTAAAAAGTAGCGAATAATGTCTGACTTTCTCGCACCTAGTGCTCTGCGCGTGCCAATTTGTTTGGTTCGTTTGCTAATGTTAAATAGCGTTAAACCAAAAATCCCTAAGGCCGTGATTAAAGTGAGTACCACAATCATCACCAGTAACATACGCATCGTCAGCCTATCAGATGCAACGTAGTCTGCTTTTAGTTGCTCTAGTCCTTGTATGTCTTCAACCACTCTTTCTCTGTCTAAATCCAACATTGTCTGCTCAATTTTTTGCATAACTTCAGCGCGTCTGCCCTGCTCTGTTCTGACGATAAACTGAGTTAGCTTTTCGGCCGTTACAAACGGTACAATCACTGAGCGGTCTTTTCGTTCCGACTTTAGCCATGGCCCCTTCATCATATCGGCAATACCAATTACTTGAATAGCGTGATCACCTCTATAAAGCGTTTTTCCAATTGCGTCACCATTTTCAAAGAGTTCATCTGCCACTTCCTTGGTAATGATCCCTATACTTGGATACTTTGAATAATCTGTCGTGAGCATAATTTCCGACTCTGTAAAATTACGCCCCTCTATTATTTTTACACCCAATGTATTAAGAAAGTGCTCATTTGCTTCAAATACTGTCGAGTTTAGACCTTTACTTTCTTCGCCTGTCGGCTTTAACCGAAATGTGCTTGCAGCGCCGCCACCACTCAATGGAATCGAATTAGCCATCACCGCATCTACAACGCCAGGTATTTCTCTTAACCTTGCTTCATCCATCTGCGATTGACGCAAATAGTCCACACTTTGGCCAAAATGCATCATTTGAAATGAAAAAATGTTTTCTTCAACATAGCCAGTGTCTTGGTTTAGATAGGCTAGCTTTTCATTAATGATAAATGCCGAGTTACTCACTATGGCTGTCGTAATAGCTATCTGTAATAGCAATAAGATAGGCCCGACTTTGGTGCGACATAGCGCATTAAAAATTGGCTTTAATTCAGACATAACATTGCCCCTTATTGACTTTTCAAGTGAATGGCTGGCGTGGTTTTACACACAACCCATGCAGGGTAAAGCCCTGCTATCATACAGGCCAAAATCGCGATAACAGGTGCTGACAACAACATAGTTACATCCATACTCGCAAGGTCACCATAGCCACGATGGCTAATTCTAACGCCCCATAAGCCTATTTGTGCTACGATAATTCCCAGTACACCGCCCATTAAGCCAATCATAGAAACTTCAACTAAATGCTGATAAAAAACCTGCCGCTTTGAAGCACCCAAAGCTCTGCGCACACCAACTTCTGATGCTCTTCGTAAAAATTTTGCAAGTAAAAGACTTAAAATATTCGCAATACACACTACTAAAAACATAAAGCTCAGTGTAACCATGATTTTATTATCTTCTCTTACTACCCCCCTATACTCCATTAGCTCCATCACATCGAAAAGGTTATAGTTAAGCTGTTCACGATTAAATCGGCCAAGTGCTTGCTGCTGCTGCATATAGCTCATCAAATAGCGCTCAAACTCTTCTTTTTCTTGCTGGTTATTCAATTGCACCCAAAATTGTAACCACAAGCTTTCTGACACCAATAAATCTTTAAAAGTATCATCCGGCTCATCTTTCCAGCCATTGGTATTACCCCAAGTGACTACTTCATGGGCCGCCCCTAAAGTGATGGGAATAAATATCTGCTCGGCACTATTAAACGAACCATTATTTGTATCGTAGTATTTTACAGGTGTTTCCCAGTCTTCAATCACACCAACAACTTGCACACGAATATCATCTAAATAAAAACTTTGGCCAATTGAGTTTTGCCCTTTAAATAGCTTTTCATTAATCGTTTTTGAAATAACGGCGACGGGAGCGATATCATCTTGTTGCTGTTGTGTCCAAGTACCCCCGTGTATAAATTGCAGGTCAAACATTTCAAAAATGTCTTTAGATGACAGCCGCACGGCTTCTACAAATGGCTTCTGTTCTGGCGAATTTAAATGCACCGAAAACCCTGCTTTGTACATAGCTGAGCGCAAATAAGGTAGATTTGCATTTTGCAAATTAATCGCATCTTTGTAGGTTACCTGAAAAGGCACGTCATCCTTTGACCAATAAGTCTCACCTTCATCCATAGTCTGTAATTGCAAGTGATGCAAAACAGCGCTTTTTTTCGGGATAGGATCTTTAGACATCATGTGATGAATCGATAAACTTGTCATGGTGACCCCAATACCGATGGCTATCGCCAACACCATGAGTAAACTCACCATCGGCGTACGCTTAAAGCTGCGCCAACTCAGATCGATATAATGCAAAAACATAGTTATGCCCCTACTACTTTGGCTGGATTACCTTGATACAAGGTGAAATCCGCTAGCTGCCCATCAACCACCTGAATATTTCTTGGTGTTCTGCGGGCCAATTCAGCATCGTGCGTCACCATTACAATGGTCGCCCCTTCTCTGTTAATTTGTTCTAAAAGCTCCATAACCTGACGCGCCATTAAACTGTCAAGGTTGCCGGTCGGTTCATCGGCCAATAAAAATCTCGGTTCTCCTGCAAGCGCTCTGGCAATCGCCACCCTTTGCTGCTGACCCCCTGATAACTGTTGAGGCAAATGTTTAGCACGACTTGCCAGCCCAACTTGTTCTAAACGTTGCTCTACACGACGCTTGCGTTCTGCGGCTTTAATGCCTCTATAACGCAATGGCACTTCAATATTTTCAAACAAGTTTAGGTCTGGGATCAGGTTGAACCCCTGAAATATAAAGCCTATTTTTTGATTGCGAAGGTCAGCTCGCTGATTATCATTAAGGCCACCTACATCTACGCCATCTAGTAAGTACTGACCCGTCGTGAATGACTCTAGCATCCCTGCAATATTTAAAAAGGTGGTTTTTCCTGAGCCTGAAGGGCCCGTTACCGCAATAAATTCACCTTCGTTTACTTGTAAATTAAAGTCACGTAAAGCATGTGTTTGCACCATATCTGTCTGATATATTTTATTAATATTGTTCATTGTAAGCATGTCAGCTTCCTTAATTTTTAATTCGATTGTTTCGCGCTGCACTAACGCAGCATAATTTGCTCTGCCTTTTTAAAAGGCTCATAACTTGAGATGACTATTTTGTCTCCAGCCTGCAGGCCTTCTGTCACTTCAACTGCATTGATACTGACTGCACCTATTGCAACGTCAGTTTTAAATGCATGCCCATCTTTCACGCGATATACAAAGCCCCCGCCAGCTTGCAAAAAAGATCCTCGCTTAACTTTTAATACATTTTGCTTATTTTCTAATAAGATGCGTGCAGATAGGCGTTGGTTCTGTCGAATACCACTCAACCCATCTTGTGAAAAACGTACACGTGTCGTTACTTCTCGCTGGTTGACTTCAGGAGAGATAGCGCTGAGCTCTCCCATCACTTCGTTTAGGCCGATTTTTAGTGAGACTTGCATACCCAAACCGAGCTCATTAGCATAGCTTTCAGGTACTTGCAGCTGAGCCTCAAACGCAGTTAAGTCAACTAAAGTCATGAGCGCTTGATTTTGTGACACCAACGCTTGAGGTTGCACTAATAGGTTGCCAACGATACCTGTCACCGTTGCTTTTATGTCAAGGTTACTTACTTTTCGCTCTAACTCTGTCACTACAAGTTGCTGGCGTAACACTGTACTTTGCGCCGACTTAAGTTCAAACGCGAGTGTATCTTTTGCCAGCTCTACTTCTTGCTTCGCATGTTTAAACGTTAATTTGGCGCGAGATAAGTCATCAACTGCTTTTTCCAAATCAATTTGACTGATCAGGCTTTTTTTAATCGAGAGTTGCGCTCGACGGTTTTCTCTTTCAGCCGCACTGAGTTCCACTTGCGCAAGATCGAGTGATTTATTTAGACTCAGTGTTTCTCGGCGAGCTTCTAACTTTTTACGTTCAAGCTCTCCTTTTAACCGCTGGAGTTCTGAATTTTGCTGCTGTAGAGCATTTTGCAACTCAGGGCTCACTACTTTGGCGATATTCTGTCCCACTTCTACTTTATCACCCGCTTTTACCAACAAAGAAATAACCCCCTGCTCAGGGCTATAAATTTGCGGGGCATTGGCAGCTACAATCTTTCCTGTAGCTGCGATATCTCTCACTAAATCACCACGCTCAACCGTTGCAAACTTTACCTCATCACTTGCTAAGGAGTGCTGTGCATTTGACGTATTTACTACAGCATATGCCGATGTGGCGATTGCTACTGCAGCAGCTGATACAATTACAAAGCGCTTACCAAACTTACTTTTCGTGACAATAACTTGATCTTGTCCACTGGTATCTTTAATCATGAGTCTTTCTCGTTATAAGGTTTAGTGCTCAACCACGCTAATTGCACCCGCTACACACAGCATAATCACTGGCGGCAACAAAAATAGTGAACAAAGCAACATATCCCTTTCCTAATCAATTTAGATAGACTCTCTATTCCATTTGCGTGCCAAAAATAAAAAATATTAAAATCAAAGGTTTAAATTTTTAGTGGCGAAAGTAATGTGTCCGCGGACAGAAAAAGTGTCCGCTTCGGACACTCAAATAGCAGCTGAATAGCAAACAAAAAGATGGGGACAAATGTTAAAAAATAACAATTGCAAAAAACAGCACTATTAGAGCAAAAATAAACCTCTTTTATATATGAATATTTTTATAAAAATAAGATGCACTTATCACTGAATTAGCCCGACCACACTGCCAAAATAGAGATTGAAATTAAATACACAGGCTTAAAACACTGCTTTTATTGCGTTTCAATTTCGCAATAGAGTAAAAAACCTAACCCTATTTTCATCACATCACTTTATTCAAAAAAAATAAAATATTCACAAAACCCCTTTGACACAAAATTACGTTACCTGTAATAATCCACAAAAATTTAACTCAATCTTAATTTTCTTACACATTCTCTTCACATTCATACGAGACAATGAAGTTAAGCAAATCTATAAGGATTAGATCACATGGGAAAATCTACTCACTTGTTTCATAGTAGAGACTTAGTTCAATGCGAAGCAAATAGCTTAATCGACCTAATTGCAGTCGATACATACAACAAACCAAATCAAGAGGTTTTCCACTTCATTGATGAAAAAGGCGAATCGGTAGAAGTTTTTGATTACCAAACACTTAGCAACTCAGTATCACGCATAGCAAAGTCACTGCTACAAATACAACAACGTAACACTGAGCATCAGGATCAAGCGCTTATTGTGCTCCCTCAGGGAGCTGATTTCGTAACATCATTTTATGGCTGTATGGCTGCGGGAATTATTGCCGTGCCATCGTTCCCACCTAAAAATCAGTTACAAATTGAGCGTTTACAATATGCTATCGAAGACTTAGGTAAGCCTATTGTCATCACCAATAACGCTGTCTTACCTTTGTTAAAAGAGCAACTCGCTCATTTACCTATTCGCTGGTTATTGGTTGAAGAGTGCGAAGCGATAGAGCCGCAACCACTACATAACTTCAAAACCAAAGAACAAGATATTGCTTTACTACAATACAGCTCTGGCACCACGGGCAAACCCAAGGGTGTGATCATTACCAATCAGAATATCCTTGAAAATTCAGAGTTGATCAGGCAAAGCTTTGGTCACCAAGAAGACAAAACGCGCATGATGCTATGGCTTCCACCGCATCATGATATGGGTTTAGTCGGGGGGGTTATGCAAGGCATTTACACTGGTTACCCAACCATGCTAATGCCCACTGATTTGTTTTTACGTAGCCAATTTCGCTGGCTAAAAGCCGTGACAGACTTTAGAGCCACCACCACAGGTGCACCTAATTTTGCTTTTGATTTGGCGGTAAAAAACATTCGCGAATCTCGCTTAGCAGAGCTTGATTTATCATCGCTGCAAAACTTATTTTGTGGCGCTGAGCCAATTAACGCTCAGACGGTTAACCAATTTTTTGATAAATTTGCGCAGTGCGGTTTAAAGCCTGAGGCATTTTTACCCTGCTACGGTATGGCCGAGGCAACATTGATGGTCAGTGGCAAGCCTCATTCGCAGCAATATAAACAACTATGCGTAGACGAGCCACTTCTCAAACGAGGTATGGTAAAAGCGGTTGATACACCTTCAGCGCGCAGCCAATGGTTAGTCAGCAGCGGTAAAGTGCATGATTCAATTGACGCTAAAATAGTAGACCCCAACAACCATATCGCGCTTGCAGACGGTCAAGTTGGCGAAGTTTGGTTACAGGGAAATAGTATCAGCCCAGGTTACTGGCAAGATAAAGAGCGTACCGATGCAAACTTTGGTTTGACACTGGCAGGACATAGCGAAACCTACCACCGTACAGGAGATTTGGGTTTCTATCACAAAGGTGAACTTTTCATCACCGGCAGGCTGAAAGAAGTCATCATTATCCGCGGTGCTAATTTTTATCCGCAAGACTTAGAGTACGAAGCATCGCTGGCCTTTCCTGAGCTTAAAAACTGTCGAAGTGCTGCATTTTCTGTCACAGAAGAAGGTAAAGAAGTGCTTGTAATGGCACTTGAGGTTCCGCGCAATGTCAGCGATTTTGATATTTTTGCAAAAACACTTAACGGCCGGTTGATTGAACGTTTTGGTGTAAAGGCCGATCAAATCCTATTTTTACCGCGCAAAACCATCAAGATCACTTCTTCAGGCAAGCTACAACGCGTAGCGATTAAGCAAGCATACGAACAAGGCACTTTACAAGCATATCACCGCTTCAGCTTGGAAGCTCAAGTCAATGATAGTCAAACAATTAGTGATGGCGCGGTGACTGAGCTAGACATCTTTGACATAGCCAGTGTTGAACATTGGCTAGTATGCAAAGTGAGTGAGTTAACGGGTGTTTCCATTGCACAAATCTCACCTAAAGATTCTCTGGCCAACGTCGGGCTAGATTCAGTATTAGCAATGGAAATTCTATTTAAGCTAGAGCAATTAACAGGCATCTATCTCGCTCCAGATGTGCTTTATAGCTGTAACACCCCTCATTTGTTAGCCAAGCAAATTACTACTGTAGCAAGTAAAACATCTAAAACGGAGTTAGATCCAACATGTTAAATGAATCAGTTCAAAGTGTATCCGCCAAGCTTTGCCAATTTATCACCCATAGCTACCTTGATGATGATGAGTTAATCGCACCTGATACGCCCATTATTGAACTTAATATTCTCGATTCTGCGTCAATCTTTGACGTAGTCGAATATATACATCGCGAGTTCGCTCTGCGCTTACCCGTGATAGACATTCACCCAGACAATTTTGCATCCGTCGAAGTACTTAGCAAATTAGTTGAACATCACAGGAACAAGGAGAACACGTTATGATCCCAAATCAATGGTATGCCATAACTAGATCGCAAGACGTAAAGAAAAAACCTCTCGGTATTAAGCGACTAGAAAAATTACTTGTGCTCTATCGCGACACACAAGGAAAACTCATTTGTATGGATGATAAATGTCCACACAAAGGCGTAAAACTCAGTTTAGGTGAGCAACATGGTGACCTTATCGCGTGTCCTTATCATGGCTTTCAATTTGATCAACAAGGTGACTGTGTTCATATGCCGGTATTAGGCAAAAATGGCGATGTACCAAAAGGAATGTGTGTCAAAACCTACAAAGTAACAGAAGCATATGGATTGGTTTGGTTTTGGTATGGCGAACAAATGGCCGAAGAAGATTACCCAGAAGTGCCAATGTTCAAACAGTTTAAAGAGTACGATGGCTATTACTCCTACTATGGCTGGGATGCCCCCATCAACTACACTCGATATGTCGAAAGTGTATGTGAAATTTACCATATTCCTTTTGTACACAAAGGTTCAGCAATCAACATCTGGGACCCTAAAGGTGGTCGTGTTGATGACTTTGAATGTAAAGTTGATGGCACATTGATCACCAGCGACTTTATTTTACGCCCAGATGATGAGCGCACTGCAGCCGAAACACTGGTCGCTCGTAAGCCTTGGACAAGAGGCTGGCGCTTTGGCATCGATGTACAAATGCCAAACTTAATCCAGATCCGCAGTGAAGTATTTGATGTGATTTTTATTCCTACACCTATCGATGAAAATACCTGTTGGGTGTGCGTGTGCTATCAAGAACCAAAACGCGACCTTTTATTGCCGTTGATTAAACCCCTACCTATTCCATTTTGGCGTCCTGTTCGTCCTTGGTATATGTGTCGTATCGAGCGCTTTGTACAACAAGCTAAAGATATGGCTGTCATCGCCCATCAGGAGCCAAAAGTATCTAGCCCTAAAGCTAATCGATTAATCCCGATTGATAAAGTGAACGCTCACTATATTCGTTTCCGCGAAAAGCTGATCCGTGAAGCCAAAGAACAACAAGCACACAACAAAATAAAAGAACAACCACACTTTGAAGCCCCAACCCTTGAGCAGATCATCGGTATTGAAGAAGTAAATTAAATGGAATTGAGCATGACAAAAAATAATGATTTAGCGACTGCTGTTCAGTCGTTAGTTTTAGACATCGTAAAAGAACAAACCTGCTACTCAGAGTCTGATCTGCTCCCTGATGTGCCTATGGAAGAAGGATTGGGAATTGACTCAATCATCTTGGCGTCAATTGTTGATGAGCTGCAACAGGTATTTGTATTTGAGCATAAACTAAACTCAGCGAGTTTTAATACCATTAACGACTTGCTTGCGCGCTGCGAAGGCGTTGCATTAAGTGAAAAAGGCCAAGCAAAACTTGTTACATTGGGTATCAACCATGATGTGCCAGTAAATGATGTATCCGTCAATGAATGCCCAACTGCTCAAGAAGGCCCATCACACACCACCATGCGTGATTTTGTCTCTGATGGCAGCCCTGATTTATTTAGCAAAGTACGTAAGTTTAATGACTTTTACGAAACGCAAGCACAAACAGGCAATTTTTGGTACGGCATGCCGCTGAGCTCTCGCTGTGAAAACCGCGCAACTATTTTTGATGCCTATCAAAATAAAGAACGTGAGTTTTTGATGTTCGCATCGAACAATTACCTTGGCTTAGCGAATGAACCTCGGGTTATTGATGCTATCTGCAAAGCAGCAAAAGAATATGGTGCAACCAATACAGGGTGTCGTTTGATTGGGGGTACAAACCATTTGCACCTCGAACTTGAAGAACGCTTAGCCCACTTCAAAGGTCGTGAAGCCTGTATTGTTTTTCCATCTGGTTACTCTGCAAACCTAGGTACTATCTCAGCACTAACAGGCCCAAAAGACACGGTTATTACAGATGTTTATAACCATATGAGCATCCAAGATGGTTGTAAGTTATCTGGCGCTAAAAAACGTATCTATAAACACAATGATATGGCGTCTTTAGAAGAAGTACTAAAAGGCTGCGCGGATTCAGAAGGCGGCAAGCTTATTGTTGCTGATGGTGTATTTAGCATGCACGGTAACATCGTAAAACTACCAGAAATGGTGCGCTTAGCTCGTAAGTATCAAGCACGTATCTTAATTGATGATGCACACTCTACGGGTATTTTAGGCGCAACGGGTTCAGGCACCGCTGAGCACTTTAATCTTAAACATGAAGTCGATTTAGAACTTGGCACCATGAGTAAAACACTCGCAGGGATGGGCGGCTTTGTGTGTGGTGACAAAGATGTCATTGATTATCTACGTTTTTATGCAAACAGCTATGTTTTTGCAGCCACAATTCCTGCGCACATTGCCGCAGGCCTGATCCAGTGTATTGATATCATTGAAAAAGAGCCTGAGCGTATTGAACGTTTATGGAGCAACGTTAACTACCTGCATAGCGCCTTAAAAGAACTTGGTTTTAACACTGGTGACAGTGAAAGCGCCATTATTCCTATTGTTATTGGTGATGAAGCCCTAGCAATGAAAATGGGCCATGCGGTTCGCCAACAGGGCATGTTCTGTCAAACCGTGGTGTTCCCAGGCGTTGCGGTAGGCGATGCAAGATTACGTATCAGTGTGCTATCACAACATACCAAAGCGGATTTAGATGGCGCTATTGAAATTCTAGTCAACGCAGCCAGAAGCGTTAATTTACCGAATTTTAAAGGCTAAAGGAGTAGCTATGAAAGAAATGTTGCCAACGGCGCTACATCAAGCCTTGTTTTATTGGGCAAACAAGCAACCTCAACAGCCATTTTTACTCGCTGAGCCAGCTTTGTGCTATCGCCAATCAGCTAACTATGTAAGCGCATTGGCAACACAACTTTCAGGTAGCCAACGAGTCGCTATTTGGCTTGAAAAGAACAACCATTATGCCCTGTCAATTTTGGCAGCGCTTAGCGCTGGCGCTTGCTATATCCCAATTGACAGCAAACAGCCTATTAACCGTGTTGACTTGATTTTAACCGACGCTCAAGCAGATACCTTAATCGTAGACGATAAACATCTGTTGCAAGTTACACCGCTTTTAGCAAAATACCCGCAACTTAAAATCGTGTTAATTGGTGAAAAGTGTGTCCAACAGGCGGCAAATACGAGCTTTTTTGACTGGCGCTTACACCTAGAAACCGAGCTGGCGCACACAAATGAACCTTGGCATAAAAATAGCCTTGCTGCGGTGCTTTTTACTTCTGGCTCAACAGGCCGCCCCAAAGGTGTGCAGCTAACACTTGGCAATATTCAGCATTTTGTTAGCTGGTGCCAAGATAATATGAGCTTGGATAGCTGCGATCGGTTTTTAAATCTAGCCAGCTTTAACTTCGATTTAAGTACTTTTGACCTATTTGTTTGCTTAGCAGTTGGTGGCAGTTTGTACATCGCCAATGATGATGCGCCAAAGCAACCAATGACATTAGCGAATGTGCTTAATGAACATCAGATCAGCGTGATGTATTGTGTGCCGTCACTGCTGAATTTGATGAACCGTATCGGTTTGTGGCAACAAGCAGAGCCCTTGGCACTACGCCATCTCATTTTTGCAGGAGAAGCAATGCCAAAGCCTTGTTTAAAAGGCCTTGCGAGCGCTTTACCTAGTACTCACTTTTACAATTTTTATGGACCAACAGAAACCAATGTTTGTCTTGCCTACAAAGTAACTGAGGCGGATGTTCTCAATAATGAGCCGATAGCCATTGGTCTGCCTATCGGGGATACCCAAGCATGGCTTATTGATGAACAAGGAAATCCGGTCACCAATGAGTCTGGTGCAATGGGAGAGCTTGTGATCCAAGGCAGCTGCGTAACACCTGGCTATTGCTTAGAATCGCAAAAGCTCGCAAATCATGCACTGCAAATTCACTCTACTGGTGACATTGCCCGCTATCAAAATGGCCAATATTACTACCATGGTCGTTGCGACCGTATGGTTAAAATTTCAGGTTTTCGCGTTGAGTTAGGTGAGATTGAAGCCTGTCTTTTGGCACACCCACAAATAAGTGAAGTAGCAGTAAGATACTGCGCTAACACCAGCAAGCTAATAGCAAGTTACGCATTGAATGATGCCCAAAGCAAGATTGGTACTTTAGCACTTAAAACATATAGTGCTCAGCACTTGCCTACCTACATGATCCCACACAAGTTTGAGTGTTTTGGTACGTTACCAAAAAATGCCAATGGCAAAATTGATTACCCAACCCTTGCGCAGGTGAATGATGATTAATAAGCAACAACATGCCATTGCCTTGTTGGATTTGCAGTCAAACGTTGGTACACAAAACGGATATTTGGATTGCCTGAGTGACTTAAAGCACTATTCAAAGTTTGCAATACCACCGATTTATAGAAAAGCAATCAATCGCATGCAATTACCATTGCTGCAACTGAGTATGGCGCTTTGTGAACGTTTTGATGCGTTTGTCCACGATGGCAGAACTGATGTGATAGTTTGCTCTGAGCCTTGTGCAGATAGGCAACTGGCTAACCACTATAGAGTAACGTCACAAGCATTGCTGGCTGAGCTAATCGCAACCACTGACAATGAAACTATAAAAAAGCAATTACATGATCTTAAGCCAACAGAGCTTGTCAGTAGCCACGATAAAGTGGGTGAAATGGCCACAACAATGGCAACACGCATCGCCCAAAGTGCAAAACTAAAAGGCCGCGCGTTTGCAATCAACAGCGGTGATGAGTCGTTATCTAAAGCCGTTGCTTTGGCTTATGACGCACTACTAAATCATAAAGCAGATGCAGTGCTTATTGCCGTTGCTAATGATTGGCAAACCCCTTCAGATATTCAGCCTTTGGCAGCGAGCACTTTGCTATTAGTCAGAACGGACAAAGCTATCGATAACGCAAAGGCTTATCTGCAGTATTGCCATCAACATAGCTTTGTGCCAGCAAAGCATGATTCGTCTAGCAATGCGGGCGTGGTAAATAGTGCTTTGCAACTGTCATCGTGGCTTGCAAAAAACCCTCAAGATACATGGCCCATTAGCCCACAGTTTAGCTTCAGCACTTCACCGTGTTGGTATAAAGCCCTCGAGCAAACAGCCATTACCATTTGTGATAAACAAATATGGCTGGCAGATAGACTTGGTACAAAAGCCTATTGGCAAGGATTAAATGACAAGCGCGGTGGTATTGCTTCGCTTGAACATAACACCATGGTATCAGGCACATTATTTAAACCCGATGGCGAAACACAAGATAGTTACTACTGTAGGCAAGCTGCAAAATTAAGCTCTGATCACCTTGATACATTAGCACATGCAAGCTACGACAATGCTCTCAATACCATGCTAAATGAGTGGCAACACCTTGCCTTGCCTAGTGATAAAAACACCTTAGTTATCACAGCGACTAATCTTGGCCCATACAGCGAGCGCCGTAAGTTATTACATGCAAAGTTCAGCAGTTTAGTTGAACAATGCCAAGAGATATTAACCGCTTATAATGATGATGCAGGCCTTGTACAACTACAAAAATGGCAAAGCCAGTTTACACAAGATGCGCAAAGTGAGCACAACCAAGCGCTCGGTCTTAGCCTGCAATTAGCGCAACATTTTCAGTTGAAAAACTACGATGCTTTAGCACTTGAAAGCGCCTGTGCAGGCTCTATGGCTGCTTTAGATTGTGCTATCAACGCGCTACAAAGCAAACGCGTAGATTATGCCATTGTGGCAGCGGCAGAGCTGCCGGTAAATCTGCATGACTTGTGTCTGTGCTCTAAGCAGCAAATGTTATCGCATTCGGTAATTGCCACATTTAGCGAACACGCCGATGGCTTTACCCCAGGTGACGGGCTGGGCGTTGTGATTTTAACTCGTGATGATATTGCGATAGCCAAAAATTATCCAAGACTTGCTCGAATTGAGGCCATAGGCTCAAGTACCTATAGCAAGTCAATGATAGCCCCAAATAGCGCAGGCCAAGTTGAGGCAATGCAGCACGCATTTGCGCAAACCGCGCTAACGCCGTCTGACATTGACTGGGTAGAAACCCACGGTACAGGTACCCCCATTGGTGATTTGGTTGAAATACAAGCGCTAAGCGAAGTGTATCAGCGGCGCGATAACAACTCACTTAAACTCGGCGCGCTTAAAACCCAGTTTGGTCATACCTTTGCCACAGCGGGCCTAGCAAGCCTCATCAAGGCATTGTTGAGCTTTGAACATAATTCCATTCCACACAATTTGTTGCGCGGCAAACTGCGCGACGAGTTAAACCTAGAAACACTGAATTTTGACCCAATGGCAAGTGCAAAACCTTATGCGCAGCCGCAAGGTAAACGCAGTGCGTCAATTAATGGATTTGGCACCGGTGGTGTGAACTACCACGTGATTATCAGCGATTGTACTTCTGAGACAACGCAAGGAACTCATGATGAACTTTGATTTTACAGAAAAACAACAACACATAGCCCAGCAAGCGGCAAGACTTGCGCAGTCACTCGAACTGAACGATTTAAGCAAGCGAGACTTAGCTGGCGAATTTTCTAAGCCGTTATTTAGACAGCTAATTACCCAAGGCGTTGGTAAGTGGTTAATGCCAAAAACTATGGGGGGGGATGACTTAAACGCCAGCGAGCTATGCGCAGGCATAGAGTCATTAGCGGAACATTGTGAAGATACTGGGTTGATCTTTGCGCTTTCAGCGCATTTATGTGCCTGTATCCACCCCATTCGCGCTTTTGCCAATGAGCAACAACAACTTCACTGGCTAAGCAAGATCCAACAAGAGGCTTGGCTTGGTGCTCACGCTATCACCGAAAAAACAGCGGGTTCTGATATTTACGCTATGAGCACATCGGCCACTAAAACGCAGGCACAGTTCATTCTCAACGGCGCAAAGCACTATATCACTAACGCACCTTTTTGCGACTTTATGGTTGTACATCTACGTACAGCCAATAAAGGTAATTACTTTGATTATTCAACATTTATTATGCAAAGCACTGAACTGGGGATCAGCGTGACCCAAAACCCGCATAGTAAATCTGGCTTACGTACTACTGCAATGGGCGATATACAGTTTAACCAATGCGAATTGTCTGAAGACGCGCTGATAGGCCGTCAAGGAGCAGGTGCACCGATTTTCCAAATTTCGATGGAGTGGGAGCGTGTGTGTTTGTTCGCTCTGTATCTGGGACAAATGAAACGTCAACTCCACAAAACCGCAGCATTTATTCAGTCTCGCAGTCAATTTGGCGAACCTTTGAGTGAATTTCAAGCTGTCCAGCATCAGCTTAGCGATATGTATCTGAATTACGAAAGCGCACGTCTACTGCTTTACAAAGCCGCGTGGTCTTTAGATAAAGGCGATATGTCAGGTGTAAGCAGCGCGCTGGCAAAAATTGCGGTGTCGCATGCAGCCATTAGCAATGCCCAAATGGCCGTGCAGTTGCACGGAGCACAAGGTGTGCTCAGCGGTGACATTGAACGAATGCTCAGAGATGCCATGCCCAGTGCCATTTTCTCTGGTACCTCCAATGTCCTTAAGAACAACTTAAGCACAACGATCTTAAAGCGTTTTCAAGCTAATTGGCTGTAGCGGAGTAGATAAAATGCAAATCAGAATTGGACAAGAGATCCTAAGTCGTGAAGCTTTGCTAGACAGCGCTGGACTGCTGGCTGAGTTTGTACAGGCCAATGGCGACACACTCATTTGGCAACATGACGAACAACGTATAGAAGTCCTCGACCTAGTTGGTGGGTTTGGTAGCACATTGCTTGGACACAATCACCCTGAACTCGTTGAGACCATGCAGCACAGCTTACGTGCCAATCGACCCATGTGGGTGCAAGGTGCACAGCGCCCTATCGCGAAGCAATTACGAGAAGCACTGGCTGAAAAACTAAGCACAGAAACAGGCAAGCAATATCAGCTCATCATCCTCAATACCGGCACTGAAGCCGTTGAAGCCGCACTAAAACATGCTCAATATGAATATTTTCAGCGCCTTAGCCAGGCACAAACACGCAGTGCCGATAACTGGCGCGAGTTTATGGCGCGTTTATCCCGTAACGAATTGAGTATTAGTGAAGCGTTTTTTAGCAAAGCCGAGCAATTACTTGGCCAAGAGCCCATTGAAAGCATTGAAGAATTACAACGCGCTCTGCAATATCGTAACCAGCAAGCGTTCAACTTGCCAGCCAAAGTGGCTGCGTTTAAAGGTGCATTTCATGGCAAAACACGCGGCAGCCTCGCCACAACGTACAACCGAGATGCACGCCTGCCCTTTATTGCAAACAACCCTGATGCGGTATTTATTGAAGACTGTGACAGCTTTAAGCAAACGCTTTCTGCTTGGCAAAGTCAATACTGGCACATTGAATTTGAACCTTTACGCTTGGTTGCCAAGCCAATCAATCAGTTAGCCGCGGTGATCTACGAACCAATTCAAGGTGAAGGCGGAGTCGTCCCGCTTGCGCAGCAGTACATCGATTTACTTCACGAAATAAAACAAAGCCACCCAGATACCGCCATTATTGCTGATGAAATTCAATGTGGACTTGGCCGCACAGGGCATTTTTTAGAAAGTGTCGCACGCCAAGTACCCAATGATTACATCACCTTAGCCAAATCACTTGGCGGAGGGCTATGTAAAATTTCTGCCGTGGCAATTGATGCCAGTCGTTACCATCAAGAATTTAGCATGCTGCACAGCACTACTTTTGCAGATGATGACTTAAGCTCAGCAGTTGCCCTAAAAACTTTAGCCCTACTAGAGCGCGACGACATCGTTCACAAAACGCAAAGCCTAGGGGAAGCGTTTTTAAGCGCCTTGCAAGGACTTGCCAATGATTACCCAGACATGATCACTGAGGTAAGGGGTAAAGGATGTATGCTAGGTATCGAGCTTGCTTCACAAAGCGAGCATCCTAGCGCAACCATTTCAGGCTTAGACAAAGAAAACGTACTTTCAATGGCACTGGCTGGCTACTTATTGCATCGTCACCATATTCGTATATTGCCATCGTTAGGTAAACGCCGCGTACTAAGGTTACAACCTTCAAGCTACTTTGCGCACGAAAATATAGCCAAAGTGGTTAACGCTCTAAAAGCGGCATTTGAGCTTATTCGTGCGCATAAAATCGCTCCCTTAATGTCTCATCTTATTCACACAGATATCAGTGAGCTTGCCTATCATGAGCGCTTGCATCACCCCGTGCGCGAAGAAAATACCCCAAGTGGTATTGAAAAAGTGGCATTTATTAGTCACCTGATTGATCAAGACAGTCTAAATGAAATCGACCCAGGCTGGCGTGTGTTTGATGAGTATGAGCAAGAAGAGCTCAACCACCATATTCTGCCTGTGACTATCCCTAGTGTACTTGCCAGACGAAAAATTATCTCGCTAAGTGGCCGTGAAATTGAGCTGGTGCTTTATGGTATTCAAATGGATGCTGAAAGCATCGAAGCAGATAGACGTTTCAACCGCTCTACAATCATTCGCTCACAAGTGCATGAAGCCTATCGGCAGGCACGAGAAGAAGGCTGTAAGCTAGTGGGTTTTGGAGGCTATACCTCGATTGTAACCAGTAATTGCTGCGACTTTACTTACAACACACCAGCGGCTACATCTGGCAATGCGCTAACCGTTGCAGCAAGTATCAATACCGTTTTAAGTAGTGCAACACAGCACGGGATTGATTTGAAGAAAGCGACCGTCGCAATTTGTGGTGCTGCAGGCAACATTGGGCAAGTACACAGCGCGATACTTGCCAAACATTGTCATAAATTAATCCTGATCACCCGTAATGCAAGTGCAACCAATATGAACGACACATTACGGGTTATTTGTGAACAACTATACCTTGGCATAGAGCAGCAGATAAGTGGTGGCAAACTCTTAGAGAGCTGTAAAGAGTGGCTAACGCCACGTATCGGTGATGACAAGCCTGAAGTTATTCAACGCGAGCTTAAGAGCATTTTGCTAGCTAGAGGCTTGGTAGTAATAAGCGATAATTTTAATGATTGCCAGCAAGCCGATGTCATTGTCAGTAATACCAGCAGCCCAACGACCGTATTTAGAGCTGAGCATATTAACGCACATAAACCCGTGTTAATAAGTGATGTCGCTGTGCCCAGAGATGTGCCCGAAGATATTGTGCTAACACGCCCCAACGTTAAGCTCATTCGTGGTGGTGTCGTCAACCTCACGCAAAATCCAGAGTTTACTTTACCTGGTATGTTATTACCTAAAGGACAGGTATATGCGTGCTGTGGAGAAACAATTTTGCTTGGCCTAGCAGGTGCCTTTTCCCATTTTAGTATGGGCGCTTTAACTTGTGCTCAAGTGGAACAAGTACAAGCTTTAGCCGCTATACACGGCTTTGAGTTAGATCAGGAGAAACCGCAAAATGACTCATTGCAAGCCGTTAGCTAACGTTGTTAGCGAATGTATTGAGCTGGCTAAACTGGTGCCCTCATCACACAATTGCCAGCCTTGGCGCGTACATTTGCACCACGCAGGTATGCCTTTTGATGGCACGCTGAACATAAGCATTGATAGTGAGCATACTATCAATGCGCTCAGTTCATTAAAAAATGAAATGCTAATGAGCTTGGCAGGTTTCAGCTGCGCTTTAATCAACTTGTTAGAAGCGTCAGGTGTAGTGTGTGAGGTACAAAGCAATACCGCTAACTTAAGTGTCATTGATAACGAAGATACGCAGGTATTTAGTGTGTATCTGACATTAAAACCAGATAGCGAAGACAAAACTCGTTTTGTACGCTTAAGCCAGTTATTGCAAAACCGCTATACACACCGTGGTGAGCTACATACAGATAAACCGCTGCAATGGCAACAAGACATACTTGCAACCAAACTTTGGCCTAATGAGCAATTACATTGGCTCAAAGTAACGTCACAAAAGCAAACTCAAATAGCTAAGTTAGTGGCGCGTTTTGCCGCATTGGATTTTAGCCACCGAAAGGCATGGCAAGAAACCTATCAGTTTATCGACTTTGCCAAAGGTAAACACGTCAAAAAAGAGCGTGGTTTTAATATACAACAGCTAATGGGCCCAATGAGTGCGTTCAAGCGTCGTATTAATCAACTACTGTTGCACCCGAATACCATGCTTGTACTAAACAAATTTGGCATGGCACAAAAAATGGCCGACATGCTAGCTATGTTAAGCGAACAAAGCGCTCAGCTCATTTGCTTGTGTCACAGTAATAAAGCCGATACTACCGCTTGGTTGGCTGCTGGAGAATATATGCTCGAAGCTTGGTTACAAGCAACAGAGCAGCAACTTGCAGTACATCCATTAAGTGTACTGTTACAACACTCTGACGCCAAAACAGCACTACATCACACATTAGGCGCACAACATAGCCCGATGTTTATCGCACGCGTAGGCAAGAGTAATGCTGAGCAAAGTTTCATTGCTCAGTTTCGCTATCGCACCTCTTTATCTCGAATACTAACGCAACACTAAAAGGACCGTTATGAAACAACTTTTTTTCTTCTTTATCATTTTGCTAAGCAGTAATGCCATTGCAAATAGTAAAGATCAACTAGGCTCATGGATTGACAGCGCAGAGCGTATTTTACGAGCTAAAACATCCGCTTCAGTGCTTTCAATGGCGATTAATAAAGCCGAGTACCAACGTGATTTTACCTTATTAGTGCTCACCGATGACCGTAGTGAGCAACAAAAGGTTATGGTACGCATGCTAGGTCCGGCTTTATGGCGTGGCAATGTCACGCTCAAAGTCGATGACCGAATCTCATTTTTTGAACCACGCAACAAGCGAACAACCGTCATGAGTAGCTCCATGTTGGCATCCAGCTGGATGGGTAGCCACTTTAGTAATGATGATTTGATGCGAGAAACCGACTTAGCAACACACTATGCATATCAGGCTGCCAAGTCATGGCATCAAGAAAGTCGAGACTACCACCTGATTGAACTAACCCCCTTACCCTCAGCACCTGTGGTTTGGGGTAAGGTGATGTATCGCTTGTACATTGACGATGGCCGAGTATTTCCTGAACAAGTTTCTTATTACCGCCGCAATAGCGATGAGCAACCAGAGCGTACGCTGACTTACAGCGATGTAAAACAAATGGATGGCTTTAAAGTACCTACCATGATGGAAATGCGTATTTCAGACAAACCTGACGAATACACGCGCATGCATTATCAAAAAATAAAATTCAATAGTGATTTGGCTGCTAGCAAGTTCACTGAACAAGCGTTTCTGTAGGAGGTCGCATGGGATTATACATTCGCCTCGCTTGGCGCAACCTGTTGCGTAACACAAAGCGCAGCTCGGTCACCGCTTTGGGGATCACTTTAGGTATCGGTTTTTGTATTACCACTTTGGCAATAATGGATGGACTTAGCCATGACTTGATCACAGGCACCACCCAAGGCCAAGTGGGCCACATTCAGGTGCATGAGCAAGACTATCTCGCAAAGCGTCAACTGCAGCAAACCATTGAAAATAACAGTCAAGTGCTCTTAGAACTTCGAGACCTCAACTCAGTTAAAGCCGCCGCAGCCAGATTGTATAGCTTTGGCTATCTCAGTAAAGATGACAAATCGATTGGGGTTAGTTTATTAGGGGTAGAGCCTAAACATGAACGTCAAGTCACCTCTTTAGCTGAACAAATCGTAGATGGTTCGTTTATATCTGAGCCAACACCTTGGCCAAAAGGCCAAGCTCTCAGTGAAGCGCAACTAGCGCTTGATGAGCAACTCACTGAACAAGCCATTGCTAATGCCTTTGCCGAACTAGATGGCCTAGACACCACCAGCAATGAGTTACAATTGCACACTAATGAGCTGATTGACACACTGGCACCGTTACCATTTACGCTTCCTCAAGTGGTTCTGGGTGTAAAACTCGCTAAAAACTTGCAGGCAAATGTAGGCGATGAAATCACCTTATTATTTGAAACAGCACAAGGCGCACAACAGTCATTACAATTACAAGTAGCGGGCATTAGTCGACAAGGTACCGATCTTATTGACCGCACTCGTATGATATTTCACCTTGAAGATCTGCAAAAATTACTACAGCTGCCAAATCAAAGTCACGAAATTGCTATCTCTACAATGAATCTTCAAAAAGTGGATTTCGCACAGCAAGTGATTAGTGATGTGCTCGGCTCAAGCTACCCACAATTAAGCGTGCAAACTTGGTCACAATTGCGTCCTGACATCTTAGCCCTGATCCAATCAAACCAAGCATTAATGGGTACTTTGGTATTTATCATTTTCTTAATCGCCGGCGTTGGCGTCATGAACGCGATGCTGGTTAGTGTGATGGAACGTCGTAAAGAGCTGAGCTTGCTAAAAGCACTAGGCCTAAAAGGCCCCAATGTTGTTTGGCTAGTCACGGTTGAAACACTGGTTTTAACCTTTGTAGCCTCAATTGCGGGCCTAGCAATGGGGATTGTACTGGGGAGTTACCTACAAAAATACGGCTGGGACATCAGTCAATTCGGCGAGTTTAGCTTAGCGGGCGTGGGAATGACCAGCGCACTCAAAGCCAAATTGACCCTCAATAACTTGTTAATCCCGGTAATCGTTATGTTCGTTATCGCATTACTAGCAGCGCTTTACCCTGCATTCTCTGCAGCAAGATTAGAACCAGCACAAGGAATGAGAGCCTCATGATCCATAAATTAGCTTTACGAAATTTGTTGCGAAACAAGCGCCGATCCCTTCTGACTTCACTGATCATCGTATTTGCATTTAGCATGATGATCTTATTTATGGGGTTATCAGATGGTGGCCACAAGGCGATGATTGATATCGGCGTTAGAATGGGGCTAGGCCACGTTGTTGTTCAGCACCCAGAGTATAGAGACGACCCAGCACTTAGCCATTTGCTCGATAACCCAGAGCAATTAAAGCAACGATTGAAAGCGACTGATGCCCGCTTAACGCCCGTTGCAAGACTGCGCTCTGATGCGCTAATTCAAGCTGGCCGTCATGGTGTTGCATTGACAATATCTGGCGTTGAGCCACTGTTAGAGGCCCAAGTGTCTGCCATTGCTGATGACAAAGCCATTGTGCAAGGAGAAACGTTAGCAGCGTTTACCAACAGCGCTACCCTGCAACGTCTTTCAGGCATCGTCATTGGCGAAACATTGGCACAGAACTTAGAAGTTCGCATTGGTGATACCGTCACGCTAACGGTTAAACCCGCCAGTGGCGGCGATTTGGCACGCTCAGCGTTTGAAGTAGCGGGTATCTTTAAAACTGGATTGCATGAGCTTGACACGTTTTGGGCTGAAGTGCCGATAGATGACTTGCAAGCTTTACTCGAAGTTCCCGATCAAGTCAGTCAAATTGCACTTTATACGAGCGCTGGCAGCGACAACGTTGCACAGCTTGCCACTGCTTTAACGGCACAATTTCCGACATTAGATATTTTGCCGTGGCAAACCGCTGCACCTGAATTGTATTCAGCGGTCACCCTTGATGCTGCCGGCATGTATTTGTTAATGCTCATTGTTTATGTGGTCGTGGCTGTTGGCATTCTCAACACCGTATTGATGTCGACTTTCAGGCGTCAAAAAGAGTTTTCAATGATGATTGCACTTGGGGCTCGCACCAGCACCGTTACTCAGGTTGTGTTGCTAGAGGCTATTTACCTGAGCGCCTTTTCGCTCACCATTGGCTTAGTGCTGGGCCTTTGGGGACACCATCACTTTGCAACACAAGGACTCGACTTTAAAGAAGTATTTGGCACCGCGATGGAAGCTGGTGGCGTATTACTACCCGAGAAATTTTACTCAACATTAGAGCTAAGCAAGTTATCACTGAGCGTCTTGTTCGTTTTTGTTTTAACTATTCTCGTCACCCTTATTCCAGCAATTCGTGCTGGACACCGCTCACCTGTTGCAGCCAGTCAAGAATCGTAAGGAATTAACATGATCAAATTAACTCAAATTAACAAAATATTCTCTGACAAACACCAGTCTTTTCATTGCCTAAAAGACTTGGATTTAGAGGTCAATCAAGGTGAATTCACCGTCATTGCAGGCCCTTCTGGTTCTGGAAAGTCAACCCTACTGAACATTATTGGCCTACTCGATAAACCAAGCTCAGGCAGCTATGAGTTTGATGGACAAGATGTCGCTAAATTAAATAGCAATCGCTTGGCAGATATACGCAGAGAAAAAATTGGTTTCGTGTTTCAGGCGTATAACTTAATGCCCGTGCTTACAGCGCTGGAAAACACCGAGATGATCATGGAGTTTTGTAACGTTGATAAAAAAGTTCGTCGACAGCGTGCTATCGAAACACTTGAAGCGGTCGGGCTTGGTGATTTTAAAAACCGCTTTCCAGCACAGCTAAGTGGTGGTCAACAGCAGCGTGTGGCGGTTGCCAGAGCAATTGCGGCACAGCCACTATTAGTCATTGCGGATGAACCTACTGCTAACCTAGACTCTCGCTCCACAGAAAGCTTGCTGGATTTAATGCAATCACTTAATGAAGATCTCGGTGTCACATTCTTATTTAGCTCGCACGACCCACGCGTTATCGAGCGAGCACACCGCGTTATTCATCTGCAAGATGGTCAGATCGTCAAAGACGTAAGCACCCATAATAATGGTCAACAGGTAGCAGTGTAACGTGAAGTCCTTGTTACTTTTTATTGCCTGCACAAGTGTGCAGGCAATTGGTTTTGAAGCAGATGAAGACTTTGCCGAGCTATTCGGTGAAGCGCCCACCTCTAACTCGCAGGTAAGTGGGGTATTTGAGGCAAACTTAGTCAGTGTGGATACGCCCTTGCAAAACAGCTGGGGAAGTAATCAATTTGCGCGTCTTGAGTATCAACACAAACAAGATGACAACGTATGGGTGATGCATACGCAATTAGATTTTGACTACCTAGAAGACGGGAGTCTGCTGAGTTTATTTGCTAAGCAACCGGTGGCAGATAGAGCACTCGACCTTGACTGGCAAGAACGCCACGATCGCCAGCTTTGGTATGCTCAAGTCGATTGGGCTTATTGGCAGCGCGCGTTTAACAATGCCAGTATCACCGTTGGCAGGCAGCCTGTAACGGTAGGTTTAGGGCGGCTCTTTTCACCGCTTGATCCGCTAGGCGCGTTTAACGTTTTTGACTTAGACAGGCTCTACAAAAGTGGTGTAGACGCTATCAAGCTTGACTATTTTGTCAGCGACACTATGCAAACCCAAAGCATCCTTACGGTTAATCAAAACGACAAACTGCAGGGCTTACAAACTATTAAAGGCAACTTGGAGCAAGGTGTATGGCTTCTAAGTGCTGCTATTCGTGAAGAACAGCACTATATATCCGCCAGTTTACAGCGCTATCAAGCTTGGCTTGATGCCGACGTTTATGGCGAGCTTTTGTATGGCGATTTAACATCAAGTGCTCAAGCACAGTTTACAACCTCACAGCAAAAGCGCGCTTTATTAGGCATGAGCACCAAGGTGGGTGCTAACGGTAGCCTGACTTTTGAATTTTTATACCAATCACTTGCGGCAGATGAGCAAACTGACTACCGCCTTTGGCAACAACGTTATGCCCACTCACAGATAACTCCTATGGGCTTAGCCAAACGCTATATGGCGTTGTCGTATAGCAATGAGTGGCGAGATTTAACGCGTTACGAACTACTGGCCATGCATAACTTGGTCGACAGCCACAGCACCTTATCAGCCGTTGTCACTCACTCTGCCAGCGATAATTTACAACTTAGACTAGCGCTCGCTTGGACACCCAAGCAAGGCATACGCAACAGCGAATTTGAACAATTTGCTGACTTACTTCAACTTGGGATCCGCTATTATTTTTAGGTTAAATCATGCAACTAACAACATTAAAAAAACTGATTTTTGAAAAAAATATTTTCGCTTTTTTGCGACTGGGCAAGCACGTTGACACCGTATACCGTACCAGTTTTGTAACCGCAGCAAACGCCAGTGGCTTGCTAGAAAGTTTGCAACAAGGCAATAAAAGCCTTGAGCAACTACAACAACACTTACGCCTAGACGGCACAAAGCAAGAAGCGCTCAGCGCCTGGCTTGAGTGTGGCGTGCGTCTAAAAGAGCTCACGTATAAAAACGGCCAATATGCCCTAAAAGGCAAACTCAGCAAACACCTTGCCAAGCAAGAAAACCAGATTGCAGCGGCCATGTTTGAAGAGGCTATAAGATACCATTACGACGCACTGCTAAGCGCACCAACACGAATGCAAAATAATCAAGCTTACCAACTAGCAGATCAAGACGGCAGCCTTATTGCTCGTTCATCACAAATTTTAGAGCCTTTCGTTGAAGAGGCAATTGAATGGTGCCTCAAGCGTGTATCTACCGAACCAAAGCATATTTTGGAAGTAGGCTGTGGCGCGGGTCAATATTTAGTGTATCTGCATAACCGCTTACCTGCTTGTGAGATCACCGCCATCGACTATCAACTAGCCGTGGTAGAGCAAGCGCAAAGAACGCTCAGCGCCAACCAAATTACCAATATTGATTTAAGACATGAGTCGTTCTTTGAATTAGCGGGTGAGTCCAGCTATGACCTGATCACTTTGCACAATAACATTTATTACTTCCCACAAACGCAGCGTATGCAGGTGCTTAATCATGCCTACAAGTTACTCAAACCCGGTGGCCAGTTACTGATGACCACCAGCTGCCAAGGCGGCAGTAGTGCAATCTCTGCGCTGAATTTATGGTTTAGTTTAAGTGATGTAGGCGGTGTTTTACCTGATGCAGAGCAGTTAACCAATACCCTAAAACAAGCACAGTTTAAAGAAGTACAACACAAGCGACTGATGCCCGGTGAGAGCTACTTCGCCTTTGCCGCAACCAAATAACACGTATTTAGAAAAAGGAATCCTTCTATGAACAACACGGTGGTTAAATCTTCAACTTCCATAACCGAGCACGTAGTAGGCTTTGCCAACGCACCCAAAAATAATGTATCGCTATTTGGGGGCAAAGGGGCCGTGCTATGCGACCTATATCAAGCAGGACTGCCTGTACCCAACGGGTTTTGTATTAGTATTGACATGTTTAAAGCATTTATCGCTCATTATGACCTGCTTGCTAAACATCCCATCAATGAAGGTATTGAACAATGGCGCAGTTTGGCAAAGGCCATTATTGAAAGTTCAATGCCAAGCGAGCTGGCAGACTTGATAACCTGTGAACTGGTTAATCTAAGTGGGCCGGTCGCAGTGCGCTCATCAGCCACCGATGAAGACGGTCAAAGCCACTCTTTTGCTGGGCAGCATTTAACTAAGCTTGGTCAGCAAGGCGAGAGTGAAATACTCGATGCAGTGAAGGCTTGCTGGGCGTCTGCATTTAGTGATGCGGCATATGAATACCGCAAAGCCACGGGTCAACAAACTGAACTCCCTACCATGGCGGTTGTTGTTCAACAAATGAAGTTTGGCGATGTCTCGGGGGTCGCGTTTGGTCAACACCCAACCAGCCTCAATAAAAACGAATTTTTAATCGAAGGCTGCTTTGGTCTATGTGAGGGACTCGTATCAGGGCAAGTCAGCAGCGACAGCTTTGTTATCGACAAGCAAACCAACGAGCTTATCTCTCAGTCGATTCAAAACAAGCAACAGCAAATTGTGTATCTCGATGGGCAAATCAAAAAAGTGGATATTCCAAAGCAGATGCAAAGTGAGCCCACTTTAGACCCTATGACCATTAAAAGTCTGGGCAAACTCCTGCACCAAGTTGAAGACTTTTACGGTAAAGCCCAAGATGTTGAGTGGACGCTTAGCGAAGGCAAATTATGGTTGCTGCAAAGCCGACCTATCACTTCTATTGCCCAAGACAATAGCGATGACAATTTCTATTTAGGCAACCGCTCTGAGCAGCTGCAAAAAGATATCTTATGGTCACGTATGGATATCGGTGAGATTTTTACCGGCCGTATGACGCCACTGGGTTTGTCTTTTGCTCGTTATTATCAAAGCAACGTACATATTGAGTGCGGTAAAGGGCTGGGCTTACTAGATTTAGGTGAAGCCGACGAAACCATGGCTTACTATCGCGGTCACGTTTATCTTAATGTCTCTTATACCGCTTGGCAGCTTGCACAAACTCCGGTCGGGAAAGACCAAACACCATTTTTAGTGCGCTTTAGTAGCGAAGCAATTGACTTAACTGGTTATAAAAACCCTTATGGTGAGCAGCACTCACACCCAAACTATTCATCAGGACAATGTGTTCGTCATTGGATAAAGCAAAATATCCGCGAGTTTTTCCAAGCCAAACGTCGCGCTAAAACCATGGTTGAGTCACGCTTTAGAGAATATGACCGTGTGCAGCTACAAAACATCGACGCCATGGACTTAAGCGCGCTACAACGCGAAATGACCCATGCACTCAAATACTTTAAAGCCATGCATGAAGGTTACCTGCCCTACTATATTAATGCATTTGCTTGTTATGGGCTGTTAGAAGAACTCAGTGCTCAGTGGCTTGGCGACAAAAGTAAGCACTTGCAAAATCAAATAAAAGGCGACATGTCTAACTTACGCACTGTTGCCAGTGCACAAGAGCTTTGGCAATTGTGCCAAACGTTAGAACAATGGCCAAACGTACGTGATGCATTTGCCAGTCAAACCATCAGCGAAATAGATAGCTTTTTAAACAACACCACAGAAGGGCTACGATTTTCACAAGGTCCTTTGGCTAAATTTATGCGGGAAAATGGCGTACGAGCGCGTGAAGAAATGGAGCTTACCCACCCTCGTTGGTTAGACGACCGCACCTATGTTTTACAAATGATCAAATTGTACCTAGCACAAGGGTATGAAGTTGACGAGGCACTACAACAGCAACAGCAGCAACAACAATTAACCAGTGAAGACTTGCTCAAAGAACTTAGCTGGTCAAAACGTTGGGTGATTAAGCGTGTTATCGCCTTGTACTGTGGCTGTGCCAAGCTACGAGAAGAAACCCGCATGAGTATGATCACCTCTATTTGGTTAGTGCGCCGCGTCGTTTTTGAAGTAGCAAAACGCCTGGTAGAAGCAAAGCATTTAGATCATATTGATGACGTTGCATATCTAAACTTCGAGCAAATATTGCAATACTTAGAGGGAATGATAAGCGCTACGGAATTAACCTCTAACCAAGCGCTTCAAGCCCGCCGCGCACAATATCAAAGCTGGCTCGCTCGCCCAGAGCCGCCACTAACTTTTATCGGCAAACCAAGCAGTCAGCCCGATTTGATCCTTGACCCAACTGCGACGTCACTCCAAGGACTTGCAACATCGAAAGGTTTTATCGAAGGAAAAGCCTGCGTTATTACCGACCTTGCCAATCAAGTTGGCGAGTTTAAAAAAGGCGATATTCTAATAGCACCTTTTACTGATGCTTCATGGACCCCTTTATTTGCACTAGCAAGCGCCGTGGTAACCGACATTGGTTCAATGCTTTCTCACAGCTCTATTGTGGCGCGTGAATTTGGTATTCCCTGCGTTGTAAATACCAATCATGCAAGCGCTTTAATTAAGACGGGCGACCACATCATTGTAGATGCCGAAACAGGCCTAATAACATTAAAAAAGGACGACTAAATGTCTATTATCATTGATAAAATTAAACTTAAATCTGCTGACAACCGTGCTGCTTTTGAGCAGTGGGTAACAGACACTGATTACCTTGCTTGTCACGATTTAGCGTCGGTAGAGCGCTTTGTTGTAAGCAAAGTGACCGATACTGACTGTGATTATGACTATGTAGAAGTTGTAAAAGTAACCAGCTTAGCGGCATTTGAGCAAGATATGCAAACCCCTCTGTTTCAATCTTTGGTTGCTCGCTTTAGTGAGCTGGCTGACGTGGTTGAAACTATTCAATCTGATGCGCTAGCGCCGGGTTATCAGTGGTAAAATGCCCTTGCTAACATGCTACTACCCCAGCACTAACAGCGCCGTATACATCGTGCATCTCGATGTATTACAGCGGCGCTTGTCTGTTCCTTCACAGCGGCAGTACTTACTGGCACAGCTCAGTGAAGATGAACATGCCCAATACATGCGCAAGCCTTACAAACGCCAAGCACTTGCTTGGTTGGGTGCACGGCTGGGGGCTAAGTGGCTGTTAAAAAATACGCTTTTCAGTACGCTGCCAAGCGCAAAGATACAAATACAAAAAACGGCCAATGGCGCGCCATTTTGTGCGCGCTCAGGTCGTCCATTAAGCATTAGCCACAGTAACACGCTTGCAGGCGCAGCAATCAGCAATCACCCTGTGGGTTTAGATTTAGAGTTCAGCGAGCGCTTTTCGGCACTGCCAACACCTTGGATAAGTCCACAAGAAAAACAGGCTCACCCTAATCTAACCATCAGCCAACTGTGGTGTATTAAAGAAGCGCTATACAAAGCGGCTGGCTTTGGTCCATTTACTCAGTTTTGCCGCGCTATTGAGCTTGAGCACACAACACACAAACAGCTTACGGTTCGCCACACAACAAGCAAAAAACAACCAATACAGAAAACATGGCGCTATAACCGATGGCAGCTCAAACAACACGATATTCTATTCCTAGAGCCATATTATGAATGAACACAACAACGCCTTTATACACGCGGCGCAACATCTAGAAAACAACCTAAGCGATCCGACTCAAGATACATCAGTTATTAATTTTGCCCGCTCTGTAGCAATTGATGAGCAGCAAGAATTTCCAAGGGAATACTTAAGTCATTTACATAGCTTGAATTACTTTGACCAATTTGTTCCTCACTCCCTCGGTGGAACATTAAGCGATCTTTCAGAGCTATTAATGGCCTGTCGACTGGTCTCAAGACGAGACCTAAACGCCGCAATCGCCAGTGGCCAAACGATGCTAGGCGCCTTACCCGTCTGGTTGTGTGGCAGTGACGCGCAAAAAAAACGACTGAGCAGCCATATTTTACAAGGCCACTTAGGTTGTTTAGCGCTGACAGAGAAAAAACATGGTAGCAATCTGTTAGCCAGCGAAGTCACCGCCACAGTTGACCAAGACGGTTATCGACTCAACGGCGAAAAATGGCTGATTAATAACGCCACGCAAGGCCATACCATGACCTTGTTGGTACGCAAGATTGAGCCAAATGGACGAGAGTCTTTAGCTGTGATGCTGCTTGATAAAGCAAAGCTCAGTGATTATGAAAACATCGAAAAAATCGCAACCCACGGTATTCGCTGCGCCGATATCAGCGGTATCCGTTTTCACAATACGTTAGTAGCTAAAGATTGTTTAATCGAAACCGCCGAACCGGGCATTTTCGGCGTACTTAAAGCACTGCAGATCTCTAGAATCTTGTGCGCTGGCTTCTCGTTAGGCGCATTTGATACCTGTTTACGCGTGACATATGAATTCGCGCAAAATCGCGCACTTTATCAAAAAACAGTGCTTTCAATGCCAACCGTGCAACAAGGACTAGGACGTAGTTTTGCCAAACTGCTGTTAGCTGAAATACTTGCAACTGCGAGCATTCGGGCGGTCAGTCATGCCAGTCGCTCACTAAGTATGTACTCTGCCGCTTGTAAATATTGGGTCCCACGCCAGACTGAGCTGGCGCTTGATGAACTCAAGGTCATTTTGGGCGCTAGGTACTATTTACGCGAAGAGCACTGTAGTGGTATTTTCCAAAAAATGCTCAGAGACAATGCCGTAGTCTCCTTGTTTGATGGCAGTAGCCAAGTAAATCTTGGTTTGATCTCGGCGCAAACTAACGCTATCTCAGCACAATTACTAAAAACACCAAGTTGCCACGAAGAGTTAAGCCAGTGGTTTAGCCTTGATGAAAGTAAACCATTTGCAGCACTCGACCAACAGCAATTTGCCGTTAATAATGCAGGCCAAGACCCTATTCTTAGCGCATTTTTGGCACGCTTTAGCGACGGTTCTCAAAACCACCTTCCACCATCGGTCATGACCCAGTGTTTAATACTGAAACAGCGTATTTTAAGCTGGTGCGATGATGTACAAACGCTGCAACAAACCGAACAAAATGAGCCAACCAGCGTTGTGCGTTTTAATAAAGCAAAACAATACACAACACTATTAAGTGCAGCATGTTGCGCGCTGTTTATTATTCATAACGAAACACATCCACTGCTTGGTAACGCCGACATCGCCACTGATTTGCTCTCATTAGTACTCAATGATGATGACATGTGGTTGCCTTCAAAAGCACTACTTGAGGCATTAGATGAGCAAAACCAGCACCATAAGTTGTTTTCATTGTTCCCTATCTCATTGGCAAAGTAAGCTCGCACCTTGCCAATAAAGGGACATTGCCAGGCAACTCAGCATTTGCTAGAGTTGTTTGGCTGTCACTATAAAAGATAACATCATGAAAATTAAAAGCCTTTTTTTACCTTTACTGCTGCTAAGCAATGCCGCCTTGGCATTACCAGAACACATTATTTTATTTCGCCACGCTGAAAAAGCTAAAGGCACGAACCCCGAATTACTCGAAGCAGGGCAACAAAGAGCGCACCACCTAGCTACTCTTTTTAGTGAGTTATCAATCAGTCATTTATTTAGTACTGATTACAAGCGTACTCAGCAAACTATCGCACCTTTGGCGCACACACATAACTTGCCAGTGCAAAGCTACGACCCCAGTAATTTAAAAGCCTTTGCCGAACAACTGAAGAAGCTTAAAGGTAATATTGTGGTGGCAGGTCACAGTAACACCACTCCAGAGCTGGTTAATTTTCTCAGTGCACAACAAGTCAGTATTAGTGAAGATGAATTTAATAAAGTATTTGTGGTCTCTTTTTCCGATAAAAACAAGGCGCACGTTTTAACGCTTAGCTCAGACATCAAGGGTAAATAACGCGCATTAGTGCCATAAGCCCAGCATGCATCTGCGCTTCACTTTGCCCTGCAAAACCGAGTCGAATATGACTAACGTCACACGTATTTGGCTTTAATGAACGCACGCTATGGGCAAAGTAAAATTCGTCTTCTGTTTGCAAATAGATACCCTGCTCGTGTGCACGACGCTTCACATCTTGCACATTAACTTGGCAATTCACCCACATCGCCATTCCTCCATCAGGTTGCAAAAATTGCAAAGGCAACCCTTGGCGCTGGCATTGGGTTAAGGTATCCGCCATCGCTTGGTAACGCACTTTGTATAGCTTAGTTGTGCGCTTAAGGTGTCGTTCAAAATCTCCGCTAGACATCCAGTGAGCAACAGCAAGTTGGGTTAATACATCATTTTTATGATTAATAAGCTGTTTGTGGGCGCGCATTTGCGCCAATATTTGCCCACAAGCGGTTACATAACCTACTCGAGCTCCTGCAAACATCAATTTTGAAAATGTAGAAATATAAATCACGATCCCTGCTGGGTCATCAGCAGCCATTGGCTGTAACGGTTGGCATTGATAGTGAAACTCATGGTCGTAATCGTCTTCAATGATAACCACACCATGCTCATAACAAAGACGATAAATTTGCAACCGCCGTGTAGGTGATAAAGTCACTGTTGTAGGGTATTGATGTAATGGCGTTAAATACAACATCTTAATTTTGTATTGCTTTAACTGTTTGGCAAAATCATCTACACACAACCCTTGCTCATCCTGTTTAATATCAACCAAACGAGCTCCGCATGAAGAAAATGCGCGGCGAGCTGGCGGATAGCCTAATGTTTCGCAAGCAATATAATCACCTGGTGATATAAATGATCTCGCCGCCAAAAATAATGCTTCTTGTGAGCCATTGCATATCAGCAGATCATTGCACTTTAAACTTCTCGCGCGCACTAGGTAATCTTGTATTTGTGCTTTGAGCTCACTTACTCCTGCAATTTCACCGTAATGTAGTTGGTTTATATCAATATGTCGGCACGCTTTAGTAACTGCACGCTTGTATTCATTAAACGGAAAACGATTGATATCCGGTAAACCTCCGGCAAAATTATACTTGTAGTCGTTAATATTAATCGTTTTGGGCTCTGGTAAAGGGTCTGCAAAAGATAAGTTCATTTTCTCATAAGCAGGCTGCTTTTTTTGCTGTGAGCTTGACTCTATTGGCAAAGAGCGCGTAACAAAGTACCCCGACTTTTCACGCGACTCTAGCCACCCTTCAGCAACCAACAACTGCAAGGCATTCATCACCGTATGGCGGTTTAATTGATAAGCCACTGACATGGCACGCGCCGAGCTAAGTTTAGTTCCCTTAAGCAGTTTTCCGCTTTTAATAGCATCTCTAAAGGCTTGTGCTAATTGCAAGTATATCGCCCCACGACTTTTACTCGCTTTAAAATCTATCGGGTGCACAACAATTTCTCTCAATTAAAAGGCTCGCAATTACATTAGCGCAACACATAATTCTGGTCTAGATAAAAAATAAAAACTGGTTGTTTAGTTTAAACCAAAAAATTTTAAAGTACGTGCATCATTAATCACTCAAGAGCTTCAATATGTTAGAAAAACGTACTTTAAGCACTGATAAAGTCAGCCTAAAACCCTTATTAGAACAGCACTTAGACGAACTTTTTAATGCAGGGCAAGACCCCAAATTATGGCGTTGGATCTTAGATAACTATTGCAAAACCCCACAAAGACTCAGTGACTGGTTTCATAAAACGGCACAATTTGATGCGCAGCAGCAATTAGTGATGGGAATTTACTGCAACACCCAACAAAGAATTGTTGGCACCACTCGATTGTTTAGACTTGATAAACATAACCTAAGTGCTGAAATTGGCCACACTTTTGTGGGTGTGCCTTGGCAGCGTAGCTGTATAAACACCCACAGCAAATATCTGTTACTAAAATACGCATTTGAAACACTCAAACTTGTGCGTGTCACATTTGGCACCCATGAAAGCAATCAACAATCAAGAGATGCCATTGCGCGTTTAGGTGCTCGCTTTGAAGGTATTCAGTTTAAAAATAGAAAGCTCGTTGATGGTAGCTTTAGAAACAGTGCTTTATTTAGCATTATCGACAGCCAGTGGCCTCAAATAAAACAACAACTGGAGAGCAAACTGTGACCTATCCACCACGACACTTTCAAGATGATAACCAAGAGCGGATTTTGGCTTTGGTAGAGCAAGCGCCTTTAGCAACTATTTTATTCGGACCTGAAAACGAACAACTCAATGACGCGGTTTATGCGCCCCTAATATTTGATAGTTCAAAGCAATTATTTATCGGACATATTGCGGCCAACAATCCACTAGCACAACATCAAAGTACGGTGGTTAAAATGCTGTTTCAAGGCCCTAATGGATATCTATCGCCTAACCATAGTGACGCATTAGTCGTGCCTACTTGGCTCTATGCGAATGCACAATTAAGTGGTCAATTTCAGATGGTCAATGACTATGAGCAAAAGCTGAGCATGATGAATTTGATCACCGACCATTTTGAGCGCACATTTGACAGGCCTTGGCCGGTATCAGCCCTTGATGACGCCAAGCGAGATACTATGTTCAAGCATATTGAGTTTTTCACTGTTGATGTACAACACTGGCAAGGTCACTTTAAGCTTAGTCAAAACAAACCACAGCGGGTGAGAGAGCAAATCAAACAAAGCTTGTCTAATCAAGGTTATAAAGAATTAGCGACATTGATCTAAGCTCGATTTGCCGTAATATAAATATGTAAACAAATTTTAGAACAAGACGCACCAAACAAAAATGGCCAACATATAAGTTGACCATTTTTGCTTTTTGCTAAATCAATCTAAAGCAATATGTTTCGAATTACCTGAGACGCTTGAGATAAGTCAACTAAGCGACGCGCAGCTTCTGCACTTTTTATACCCTGAATAGCTTCAAAGTCATCCAATAACACTGCGTGGTCGTAATTGTGTGTATATGCGTTTTTTACGTAAACCAATACATAACATCGCATCGATACCTTATCTAACGCCCTAAAAAAATTAATGTCACTTGATGTTAATTTAGGTTTAACAATACCACCTATGTGCTCAATAAACACATGTTTAACATACACTGAGCGCTTGTTGAATCGGTATTTTGTTACATGTCTTAGGCCAAGTTCAGCTGAGCACTGCGTATGTACATCATTACCTAATTGCACAATTCTCTTCTCGCCAAATAAGCGTCGTATGATGCGACTAAACAACGAGGATTTTTGTGCATCTACATTGAGATTATTCACAAATACACACCCGTGGTTTGGCGTGATACGGTCCATTGATACATGCATTTTCACCTCCTTGTTGTTAATAATTTATGCCAAAAGATTAAATACCTTCGCGTTAGATACTGACCTATTAGTAAGCACCTCAAACTCTATGGAATAATTTGGCATAACAGAATATTAATATGTTAATAACCAACACCAAAAGGCAAAAAAAACAACAAAAGTTAACAAAAGGTGTATTTAGAGCGATTTTGCATGTATTAAAATGTCAACAAGATGACTCTTAATACTTTAAAATCATAAACGTGGCTAAAAAGAGGAGTAAATAACCGTTATAGTTTAGGAAATAGCTGAAAGGTGATAGCGCTTGCACTAGCGAATTTGTGCAAGCATCGCACTATCAGGGTTAATTGAGTTCATCATCAACCCAAAATTTAGTTCCCTTAAGAACCGCTTGTAATGCAAGCCCTGTTTCTGTCAAAGAGTAAACGGTTACATCATCTACCACGACTTCAGCAGCAACAGCACCCCCTTGATGTTTGTGTTTTGCTGCAGCATCTGCATTACCACCAAAGGCCCAACCATGTTCTATAAACCGCTGTAAAGCAGCTGAGGTATGAAAAACCATCACAACACTAAAGTCTTTCGCACCAATACCAAACCCTATACCCGCTTCAGCCATGTTCATGTACGTCTTAGCACCAGTTTGGCGATTAACAGCAACACCATACCCGCCACCAAAACTTGCGATGATCACGTTAACGTTTGCGTTATCAAATACAGCATACCCGGCTGAACTGGCGATTTGTTGCTGTACGTCCGGTTTTTGAGTGTACAATTTAGACAGCACGTCACTGCGCATACTTTCAACCGCTGCGCGTTTTTGCTCCACCGACTTACCACTAGAGCTTGCACAGCCCGCGATCAGTAAAGCACTCAATACAAAAATAGCGAATGAACAGTTTCTCATTGGTTGGCCTCGAACATTAATCAAAAGATTGCTATCAAACTCTTGTAGTTTAGCAACGGCAATATAGCTATGAGCTGAACTAGTTAACCTCAGCTGCACATAAGAGAATTTGCCCAATAAAGCTATTTCACTCACTCTCTTCGTTATTTTCATTTGTAATAGCTCGCTATTACTTCACGAAAATGCCTTGATAGTGAGCGAAATATCGTCATTGGATATTGAAGGGGTTGCAATGTCTCTCTTCTGAGCTATCAAAACTCTTATCCGCAGCTGAGGTTAGTTAAAAACACAAGGTGCGCAAGTTTGCATAAAAAAGGCCGCTTAACGCGGCCAACATCATGGGTAATCATGAAGGGATAAGTGTGAAAACAGAAATAGTGTAGCGTCGCTTTTAGTAAATAAAAACCACATTATTATGGATAGAACATTCGAAAAAATCGAAGTAAAAGTATTTCATTTAAAAATATTAAATTTGCTTTAAACCTTTTTGTAAGCCCCTACGACTAACCTTTTAAACTCAAAATGACCCTAAAGGCAACGACTATGTTCAAACGTTTAGCAACCACAACTTGTTTTACCCTAGCAGCAATTTATATCTCAACTTCTTTTGCAAGCACAATGCAAAAAGAGCAACCTGTCAATGCCATAAGCGACGATGACTATCGAATCGTCGTTTTTGAAAATTGCGAAAAAGTACTAGAACAACCACTAAATAACGCGCAAGTTAGTAGCTTTTTAGCACTAGAAGAGCAATCAAAGTTAATGAAACAACTAGAGGCTCCCGTTCAGAAGGTGTCGGCTCAAATGGGCAAACTAGGACATCAAATAGAGGCTATTTCAGATAAAGCGTTTGTAAAGCATGGTGATAAATTAACGATTGATAAAGCCTTACTTGCTGAACAAAAAAGTGTTTCTCAGCAACTTGAAGCCTTGGCCGATGCACACAGTGATGACTTTAAAGCGCTAGAAAAACAAGGCAAGCATGTAGAGTCAGCAGCTAAACACTTTGAGTCTCAAATAAAACCTATGATTGGCAGTTTGGAAAACGCTCAAATACAGATCCTCGAGCCGGGTGAATTGGCAAAGCCATGCAGTACTTATATCACGCGCAGTTAGGTTTAAAGAACCACAATTAAGTAATAACAAAGTCGACCTTCAATTTTGATAATGTCGACTTTTTATCATACTTGCTAATAAAGTTAGTTAATCCTATTGCTTAATCGCAAAAAAGTTATACATTCCCATGAAAAAATCAGGGTAAAGCTGTTCAAATTCAGCCCAATGTGACAATGACTCTCCCGATTTAAGCGGTTCAAAATCGTCAAGCGCGCGCTGATATCGAGCCTTTTGTACATTATTCAACGCCATAGAACCAAAATTCAGCCCTGCTGTTGTTAACATTTTTTCAAGCGTTGGCAGATCATAGTAAGCTTCTTGTGGATGAAAAATAGCATCCATCATACCGTTACTATTAAAAAAGTCGTTAGAGTTAAACCATGCTTCACTTTTCTGTTGCTCGCTCCATTGGCTACGCCACAAAGGAAGTTGCTCTTTTGTAATATTGTCACTGCCAAAGAAGCTAAGCACGCTCTTGCGTATATGAGGTAACTCACGTCGACCGAGTTCGCTATAAAAACCTAAAACCATGGTTCTTTGCGGCTTTAGTAGTTCAGCTAACACCTTAAGTCCACTCTCTGGACTGGCCATATGGTGTAATACGCCAGTACTGATTATAAAATCATATTGCTGAGCAAGCTGCTTCGCCTCTAGTATGTCTAACAACCTAAACTCAACATTTGATAATTGATAACGTTTTACCATTTGTTGTGCATAACTAATGCTCATAGGACTGATATCTATGGCCGTAATGTGCCCATCAGGGTTGGCAAAAGCTAGCTCTATGACTTGTAACCCCGTGCCACAACCCGCTATCAGAATATTGGGAGCAGGCACCGCCTTCATACCAAGTCGCGCCATACATTGCGTCACACTCAATGCACTCATGTTCACCACTTTATATTTAGGGTATGGATTTTCTTTATAAAAAGACTGTACCGTTTTGGATGTTTCGTTGTTAAGTTCACTGGCAATTTCTATCGCACCGCTGCGAACCGATTGATAAAAATCAAGATCAGTCGCTAGCTCATTCAACTTGTAGTTATCAAAGGCATCATCTGCTTGCGCCCATATAGCCATCGCCTCATCAAAGCTGGCATAACATAGTTTCAGTGCTACAGCCTCAGATTTAAAAACAGGCTCACAAGCCTCTAGCTGGGCTAGCAACTGTTCTTCTTCTTCAGTGGTATGGTACAGGCCATCGTTCAACAAATTTTGACACGCAATCGCCGCCATTGTTGGTAAATAGTGCCTTGCATCTAAATTGTTGGCTATACACCTAAGTAGTTCTTTTCTACCCAGTAAGATAACTTTTTCTAGTTGGTGATTCGCTATTATCGTACGTGAAACAACATGATAAAAAGTAGGGTCGCCAAGCATGTCCTCTAAAGGCTCATTGAGCTCAACGATAGACTCTTCCAAGACTTTTTTATATTTTGACATTAGTTGAATTCTAAGCAATTCAACGGCTTGTCCTTCAAGGTATTTATGCTCCAACGCTTTATGTAAGGCTTTTTCTACCGGTTTAAGGTAAGAGGAAAAACGACCTGATGTGAGCACCTTTAGCAATACAACTAGTTCGCTCGGTTGATACCCGCCAAATTGACAAGCATCTACAGCACAGCCAAGTGCTTCAAAATGATTACCCAAACTTAAATTACATAAAGCCAATCCTGTATAGGCTGCGACATTTTGTGTTTGCTCATCAACGATATTTTCGAACGCTTTTGCTGCTTGAGCGTACTGTTGTGCAGTTAATAAGTTTTGTGCGTGCTTCAATTGGCTGGAAGACATAAAGGTAAGCAACCTATTTGTAAAAGTGTATTTCTAAACACTATATAAAAAATATTAAAAATCAAGATGATGTTTATAGTTCATTTAAGAGCCTGCACTCGCAGCGGTCAACCATTAGTCAATTGGGTATGCCTCCTGACACTCCCTGACAGCGCCATATGCTTTACTGTTACCAACATAAACAAACCAATAAAGTAAGGAAATCTCATGTCAGATAATGTATTTGAAATTGTTGAATTTAAGTTGGCTGAAGGTGTAAGTGAAGCAGACTTTTTACCATTAAGTAACGCTTTTGAGAGCTTTTTAGCCCAGCAGCCAGGTTTTATGTATCGCTCTCTTGCTAGAGGAAATAACAAAGCGGGTTATGTAGACATTAGCTACTGGCAATCAGCACAAGATCTCGAACAATGCGAAAAAGCATTCGAAGGCTCAACTGTATGCAAAGAATTTATGACCGTAATCGACAGTGAATCGGTGGTTATGACGCGCCATGCAATCATTGCACAAACGCAATGTAATGGATAAGCTGCGCTGATATATTATCAATTTAAAAGTACGTTCATATGCATAAATCGGAGCGACTATTTCAGCTTGTTAACCTGTTAAAAGGACGACGGCTTGCTATTACGGCAAAGCAACTTGCTGAGCGCTTTGAGGTATCTGAGCGTACTATTTATAGAGATATAGAATCGCTACAAGATTCGGGTGTACCTATACATGGTGAAGCCGGTATTGGCTATATAATCAATGATCATCCTCTTCCTCCTATGATGTTTAGCATTGATGAGCTGACAGCCCTCCTACTTGGCAGTAAAATGGTGAGTGCATGGACCGATCCTACCCTGAGCAATCATGCTAAAGCCGCAATAGAAAAAATTGAAGCTGTTCTTCCTGCTAACCTTAAGCAGCAAAGCGAAAACTCACCGTACTTAGTATCGAGCTTTAATCATGGCAAACAACAGCAAGCATTTAGCGCATCTTTGCGCAAAGCCATCGAAACCAGTCTGTGTGTTGAACTGCACTATCAAGACGTGAACCAAGCCCTCAGCAACAGAGTGATTGAGCCTTTAGGATTAGTATATTGGGGTGGCAAATGGACCTTAGTCGCGTTTTGCTTACTGCGCCAAGATTATCGTGAGTTTCGTTTAGATCGAATGCAAAGTGTGACCGTCACACAAACCTCGTTTACTAAACATAAAGAAAAGTGTTTAGAGCATTACATTGCACTTATCAGAGCCAAGTACGCAAACCAATGTGATTAATCAAGACGTTATACTAAAACCTCACCATTTTGGACTCTCTTACTTTACTAAACGGGCCTTAATTTGACGGCCCATATGAGCGCATACACTTAGCCTGTAAGTTTATACGCTCGATATAGTTCATTGTTACGCTGCGTAGAACAGCTAAGCCTATAGGGATACCAATCCGCGTAACTAAATGGCCTATTTTGAGGCTAAAGTACCTTGTCGCTAGCAAGGCAAAAACGCTATGGTTTAGTTGTTCAAAATAAGAAATTTTAACGCCGCTAGCACCTGGTTTAACCCTTAAAATCATTAGGTGTTATTGCGAATTGATAGTAGCTGTTTTGGTTGCTTCAACAATCAAAAACTCGCCTTCTGGCGTCCAGAGCAATTGTTTTTTAATGTTGGCAAAGTTAAATTGCTCAAGCAATAATTTAATACCCGCAAAAGCTTTTAAATCGTCATTCACCTTCAACTCACCACCTGTTGGGGTATTCATATCTTCACATAACCAGATTTTGCCCCCCAATTTTAAGCCATTAAAAACTAACTGCATTCCCAGTTTAGGGTCGCTCCAATGGTGCAAAGAAAACGCCGCAATGACTAAATCGATAGACTGCGCGTCAACGCTTAGTGATTCAGCGCCTGCTTGCAAAAACGCTAGCTGCGCTTTACCTAACCCTGATTGTTGTTTTCGTTTGTTTGCCAATTCAATCATTTTATCGCTAGGGTCAAGCGCTAGAACCGATACTCCCTCCGCGTGGTTAGCCAAACACACACTTAAAAATCCGCCCCCACAACCAATTTCGATGACTCTGGTATTATTTGATACTCCTGCCAAACTGGGGATTTGACGATGAAAGTCTAACTCACCCCACTGTTGATCGTATGCTAGTGCCTGTTTTTCATTCCAATGACTCATAAATTAAATACTCCAAAGTAAAACACCAGACTATTTTCGCCTAACCCAAAGGCAATATTTAGTGCTAATATTTGCTTTAAATCGGCTTATTTTTAGCATTACTCGCAGCAACACCATTACCAACAAAAGATGAGTTGCATAAAACGGCTATCACATGACTCAATACGTAAACATTAATGCGGGCTACCTTGAGGTAGACGAGCTAGATAACGAAGACCACCATGCGCATGAGGAATACGTGATCACCTTGTTGCTATCTGGTTATGTCACATTAAAGAGCAACAATGCCACGCTAATAAAACCAGGCACCCTAACCTTGGTGCCCTCAGGTTTTGCGCACACCCTTGTTAAAGGTAAAGCTATGTCGGTTCACTGGCTCAGTTTTGGTATTACCGATGAGCAACACGCCCAAAACAATGATTTGTTTTTGCCGTTTACTCAAATAAGACAAGGTGCCTTGCCTATCGCTCAAGTTAGCAAAACACGATTACCTTTCATCATTACTTTATTTGAAGAGGTTCAGCGAGCCTGCTCAGAGAATAAGCCCGACGTAGTACTAGAGAGCTTAATAAACCTTATTATCAGTGAGGCTGCCAGTGCATCGAGCATAAGTCCTGTCTATCTGGGCCATGAAACCAAAGTCAGTAAGGCTATGCAGTTTATAGAGCGCCGTTGTTGCGATGGCATTAGCCTTAAAGATGTTGCTCAAGCCGTGCATGTAAGTCCAGCCCACCTAACCACAAAAATGAAGGCCTCCACTGGCTATACCGTGGGGCAATGGATCATCAAACATCGCCTAAAAGTGGCCATAAATCGATTAGAAACCACTGCTGATAGCATAGAGCACATCGCTCAAAAGTTGGGTTGGAGCGACGTCACCCACTTTATTCGGCAATTTAAAAAAGCTTACCAAATTACACCCGCGGCATGGCGCAGACGGCACACTATTAAGCCGTAAGTGTATGTAGATAACGACCTAATAACAGTCACTTATTTAGCCTCACGCTTGATAAGTGAGTTGCCCTGTAGCGAACATTTACACTAAAAGTTTCAATGCATTTTATTGAACAACGGCAGCGAGTTTTTTTAGTTCACTTTCAGTACAAATGAGCAACTTTGCTCTATATACCCTAACTTGGCACTGAATTTGAATATAATTATGCTATCGATAACATGATAAAAAGTTGTCGAATTCATTGTATGTTTTACAATTATAGAAGTAGTAAAGAAGTATAAGCTTCTTGAGGAGCACGATGATCAACGCTGAACAGATGTCTGCTGTACTTGCAGCGCTACCAGACCCCGTTTTTTTACTCTCTAGAAGCGGAAAGTATGTTGCTATTTTTGGTGGTAAAGATGAGCGCTACTATCATGATGGTAGCAATTTAATTGGCCATACAATCAGTGATTTAATCAAAAAAGATAAAGCCGACTGGTTTATCTCGATTATAGAACGCGCATTAGATACTCAAGCACTCATCATCGAAGAGTATGAACTCAGCAACAAAGATGTAAAAGGTTTACCAGATGAAGGTCCATCTGAACCAATTTGGTTTGAGGCACGCGTTACACCGCTAGACTTTAAAGTAGACGATGAAGACGTTGTACTTTGGGTCGCCAGTAACATTTCTCCTCGGCATAAATTAGAAACACAATTGCGGGAGCAAAGCGACACCGACTTATTAACCGGGCTATATAACCGCCGACGCCTAGAGCGTGAGTTAAATTACCACTTTAGTGCCTTTCAGCGCCATGGACATTGCGTATCGCTATTAATGTTTGACCTTGATCACTTAAAAGTGCTCAACGATACTCAAGGACACCAAGCTGGTGATCAAGCAATATGCAAAGTGGCCCAAACGTGCAAAGACACGCTAAGGCAAACAGATATTGCCTGTCGCTTTGGGGGCGATGAGTTTGTTGTAATACTCCCCCACATTAAAGTTGCTCAGGCAACACAAACTGCACAGCGCCTGCGAGAAGCAGTTGAAAATGTATTTTATGATAAAAATAAAGCGAATAAAAAACCGATCACAATAAGCGTTGGCGTTACCGAAATGGTCACTTCAGATACCTCTTACTCGCAAGCACTTAAACGCGCCGATGTGGCTATGTATGATGCAAAACATAACGGCCGCAATACCGTGATCTGTAAATAACCAATCATTGTTTAACTACAACGTAAAAATATTGAGTAATTTGTTGCATTACTCTGCCAAATACGTGGCAACTAGCCCATTACCAAAATTAAATTTTGCACCGCTTCATCAGCTTATCTATCTTTCACAAAGTGATAACAACGACTATTTTTTTGCTGCTCTAAACTTAAAGTAAGCGTCAAAATAAAATGGGTGGCTTATGATTAAGTGGTTTAAATGGGTTGGCTCACTAATAGTGATATGCATTACTATCATTACAATATTGATATTGTGGCCACAACTTGCCGAAGATGAATTTACGCACCGACAAGTGCGCTCTATTGCGCCGAGTGAAAATAACTTACTGCTTGATTTTTATCCGCATATAGCCAAAGTTCAGCGCCCCGATGAAACCTTTCAGTTCCCAATTGAAATAGGGCAAGTTGGCCCTGCAGAGAGCCTATATTCAGGGCCGAATCAATACCCGTTTTTTTGCATGACACTCGACTCAGGACTAGGACAACCACAAGTAGATAACCAATTAGGTCATGGCGTTGCCGTTTACGATAAACACAATCAGGTGATCGGGTACAGTAAAGATTGTGGAGTAAAAACTCGGCTTGAATATTACACCATCGACAATAACCTTGACCCCCAGTCATTAACGCTTACCCAAGCACAGACCTTTTCTGGTCCACTATTTAGAGTAGAAAGAGGATCAATAAATCGCTTTATCTACACACTTGTGATGCCCATTACTAAAGATGAGGTAGGTGATAGAAGCGCACAGTCTCAATGGAATCAACGGCTGATTTATCAGTTTAACGGCGGATCTGGCATCGGCTACCGCCAAGGTCGACAGCATGCATGGAAAGTGATGCAAAGACAGGCAAACCAGTTACTTGACGGATATGCAGTGATCAGCTCAAGTGGCAATAAAACCAGCTACACCTATAACATGCTGCTGGCCGAAGACACCGCAAGACGAGTAAAAAAACAGTTCACCAGTTTGTATGGTCAACCACTTTACACTGTGGGCATTGGCGGCTCAGGGGGCGGTTTAGCACAGTACCTTATTGCACAAAACAGTACCGGAATACTTGATGGTTTGATCCCACTTTACAGTTATCCAGATATGATCACCCAAACCACATACGCACTAGATTGTGACTTACTCAATAATTATTTTACTTTTAGAGCCGACAATAAAAAAGCATGGCGAGATTGGGAGCGACGCAGGCTGATTGAGGGTATGAACGCAATTAACGACTTTCCGCAAAAAGCAGGTTTTTTGCAACCCCTTAACCAGCTCATGGCGGGGTTTGTGCCTTCATTTCCTGATGGTAACAGTGAATGTATTAACGGCTATTTTGGACTATCAGCCTTTATCAATAACCCAAAACAAGGCTTTTTAAGGCAATTTTTTGCAAAGCCTGTTGTAGAGCAAACCAATTGGAGTTATTGGCAAGATATGCAGCATGTGTTTGGCAAAGATAAACATGGCTTTGGCAACAGCACATGGGACAATGTTGGTGTGCAATATGGGCTAAATGCGCTAATTGATGGCAAAATCACCTTTGCTGAATTTGTTGATATCAACACCCACATCGGCGCATGGAAAGCACAAAATGAAATGCATCAAGAGCATATTGTTACGCCGCTTGGTACTAAAATCCCCCTTTGGCTTTCTTTGTGGGGCAGCGATAATATCACTCACGCTGAACAATCAGCTGCGCCTAGGCACCAGGGTAACTTAAAAGCCATGGAAGCTGCTTATCGCTCTGGGCAAGTATTTATCGGCAAAGTCACTTTACCCATTATTGATGCTCGGCATTACCTCGAAAACGAACTGGATATGCACCATATGTCGGCTTCATTCTATAGCCGTTTACGCATCGATAAAGCCAACGGACACAGTAACAATCATGTTATTTGGGTTGCGCACAAAGATCATGACCCAACAACCCAAGCCTTTGCTTTGATGGACCAATGGCTTTTAAATATTAAAGAGCATTCGGCGGAAGGAGTGCTAAGCGCAAAACCCAAGCAGTTACAAGATGCTTGTTTTAACGAAGATGGCAGCGTACATGCCAAAGGCGAGCATGTGTTTGATGGCCAGTGGAATAATAAACCAGATGGCGCTTGCCAGTCACGTTTTCCCATGTACAGCACTAGCCGCATCGAAGCCGGCGCACCTTGGGCGGGCGACTTATTTAAATGTGCCTTAATGGATATAAACACTGCGGTGCAACAAGGCCTGTATGGAGATAGTATATCGCCTGATGATATAAATGCTTTAAAACGCATATTTCCGCATGGCGTATGTGACTACAGCAAACCAGATGTGGGCCGACCAATTGACATTTAATTGTTTGAAGTTATTGGTCATTTGCTGTATTTTTCAGCCATTGCTAACTGCTTGAGGTTTTTATGGAAGCCCTTTTTTCGTACGGAACACTGCAACAAACACAAGTGCAATTGGATACGTTTGGTCGTACATTAAGCGGCACCAAAGATACCTTGCTTGGCTATGTACTGGGAGAAGTAACGATTACTGATCCAAAGGTGATAGCCACCAGTGGCAAAGATGTACACCCTATTTTAGTGCATACCGGCTTAGCGAGCGATCAAATTGACGGCACCGTGTTTTTACTGACTGACGATGAACTTACCCAAGCCGATAACTATGAAGTAGATGAATATGTGCGTGTACAAGCACAGCTTGCCTCGGGTAATCGGTGTTGGATTTATGCGGCCAGTAAAAAATGACTAAAACTGAAAAGCGCCTTGAAAAGCAACTGATCCAATTGCTCACTCAGGCTTGTGAGGAACTCAAAGACGACCTTGCAAATTTTTTATATTTAAGCCACTCGGCGTCTTTAAAAAACCTGACGAATACCCTAGTGGTTGAGCTTTTTTGCAGCCAAAGTCTGTCACACAGCGAGCTTGCAAAAGCCAGCACAACACTCAATTTTTACTTATCAAAACTTAACTGCGCAGTTAAGCCTGCCAGCTTAAAAGTCACACTGGTAACTCAAGCTAATAATTAACAGGTGTAATTAATTGTTAAACTTTGTCTTTTGACATTCTAAATACCGTGTACCTCAAGTATCATCTGCTCAATTTATATACTTACTATAAGGACATAATGATATGCCCCAGTTTAAATTGAGCGCAGTAGTACTTTGCGCCATGCTCGCCAGTGCCTGCTCCTCTGAAACAACCAATTCAAATTTGGTTAAAACAGAAGCTATTTGGTCTGATATTTATGTTACATCAAATGGCAATGACAGCCGCGTTATCGCTGAGTTAAATGTGAGCAGCCGAAATGGCAACAACCTTAACTTAGTAGCGGGTGATAAACTATCAGTGGTTGCGAGCAACGATGCTTTATCGCAAAACATGACCAAAGACATGACTAAAGATATCGAGTTTTTTGATATCGACTATCGCGCAACATTCCCCTACCACGAAGCAGATACTCAGTATGAAGTAAAACTCTACCGCTCATCGGAGAAAAAAACGCTCACTAGCATTGTTACCTTGCCTGAATCTATCTTTGTTATTGCACCGCAGCAAGCACAACGTTTTGAGGTTGACCAACCACTAGAACTTAGATGGGCTAAAGCACTAAAGATCAAAGGCAACCAATCTTTAGAAATACAACTCACCAGCCTATGTAAAAAAGATGACAACGAAATAAGCAACGCATATACATTTACTGATGTTGCTGATACTGGTATGAAAACCATTAACTTTGACGACATCAACATCTTTAAAAATGATGAATTAAATAGCAGCTTTGATTGTTCAATTGACTTTGAGTTTGAACGCAAGCGCTATGGCACCGTAGACAGTCGATATGCCTCGGGTAGTCGCGCATACGCAAAAACCCATGCAACACTAAAAGACATCAAAATCACCTTAAAATAACCTTACATCCTTTAAAGATGCCACTCGTTTAAGATCATAAAACGAGTTTTGAATAACTAAGCTAATTAGGAAGACGAAAGTATGCAAGCCGCTCTTGCCGTCTTCCTGATCAAGACCTGGGTTTCTTTAGCCAATAGCATTCACCCTTTCCACTTGGCCGTTCCCAAATTTAATAAAAAAATAATTTAAGTTCCCTAAACTGTGACCGATAAGGTAGGCTATAATCTCATGTTAATGGCAAGTACACGGAAGAGCGAAATTACTTGTCTGTAAAAACAATAAGTAAAACCAAAGTGTAACTAGGACGTTAACTCAAAGGAACTGGTTACAACAATAATGATTGGAACAATCTAGCTATGTCGCTCACTCAGTTTTCAGACGCATTTATTACCAGCAGCTTTAACTCTGAACACTACGAACTGCTTCACAAGATAGGCGAAGGTGGTTTTGGTAAAGTTTTTAAAGCAAAACATAAAAACACCAACCAATTGGTGGCGATTAAGTTTCTGGCCATCGAACCGCACTGCGAAGAACAAAAAAAACAACGTTATATAGAGCGTTTTAAACGCGAAACAGAACTTAGCAGCCAGCTACAACACCCACACATTGTGCGCTTGCTTGATAGAGGTCAGGTTAACGACAATATTCTATACGGCGTATTTGAGTATGTTGAAGGTGTAACCCTTCGTGAATACCTAACCACCGAACATGCTCTAGATTCTGTTACAGCGACCGATGTGATGCTGCAAGTGCTTGATGCACTTATTCATGCACACAGTAAAGGCATAATACACCGCGATATAAAACCCGCTAACATTATGCTCAGCAAAATGGGCGCTAAAACCTACGCAAAAATTTTGGACTTTGGTATTGGTACGCTGGCTCAAGATACCCGTGCCGTTGACTATCACACACTTACATTAACCCAAGAGACTTTAGGTACACCATCATACAGTGCTCCCGAGCAACTGCGCGGTGAGCCTGCATCAGCTAAATCTGATCTTTATGTGTGGGGCTTAGTATATTTAGAATGTTTAACTGGCTTACCAGCGGTTACGGGTAACAGCATTGCCTCTATTTATCATAAACAATTGAGCGATGTACACATTCCTATCCCAAGTGCTTTATTGGGCCATCCAATTGCAGAGCTGTTACGCCGAGTATTACATAAAAATGCCACCGAGCGCGTGGTAACCGGCGCTGAAGTATACTCAGAGCTTGCCAACATTAATGTATCAAACCTTGTAGGTGTGCTGGCTGATGCCAGTGCCAGACATGGTTTTGACGATACCACCGTGATGATCCGCGATGACGACCCAAACCACCGTGCCATTGCTGATTACACCGCACTCACTGAGCGTAAACAGCTAACCGTGTTAGCAGTTAGGCTAAGCGTTAAAGCGTTGAATAATAATGATAAAGACTATGACGTAATTGATGCGGTTTATAAGTCTCAACGTAATCACCTCATTGATATTGCTACCCGCTATGGCGCTTATCATGTGGGTAACTTAGCCGATACCTGTTTATTTTATTTTGGTTACCCCATTGCCAGTGATAACGACACGCGCTTATGCGCACGTACTGCCCTTGAAATGGTTGGCGAATTAACCAAACGTAATGCGCTGATGCAAGAGGCGCACAACGTAGCAATTAACGCCCATGTGGGTATTCATACCGGCGTATTCATCACGTACGCCAACTCAGTACCTGAAGGCCATAATGCCAACATTGCCATCGCGCTTTCGCGCGAAGCGGGCGAAAAACAGATTTTATGTACCTTTGAGTCTCGCTCAATTTTAGATGCCTATTCAGAATTTAATACCTACGGGCAAGTGCAGCTAGGTCCAATTTTCGAACCTGTCACCATTTTCAACTTAATGGGTGAACGTCGTGTTGAAGCATTTGGCTTTATGCGTGGTACGCGTAACCACCATGAGCTAATTGGCCGCCACGCTGAGCTTGAACAAACACTGTCGATTATTAACGCCCAGAATCAACAAACTCGCATTGCGCACATTCATGGTGAAGCCGGTATTGGTAAATCGCGCTTATTGCAGGAAATAAGAGCCAATGCCCCGCAATATCAGCACCTAGTTGCACAATGTTTGCCTGAGCACCAAAACAACGCGCTCTACCCTATTTTAACTTTGATCAGGTATTTGTATAACACGCCAAGTTTAGATGTTGACTCAGCTTCAACGCTTTTCAGTAACTTGCTAGAAAAGCAAAATAGTGCGCTTAACATCGACCAAGCACTGCCTATTTTGCTTGTTTGGTTAAACATAGACTTGGGTGACAAGCTACAACCGTCAGCGCTAGCTCCCGAGGCACAAAAAGAACTCTTATTCGAAAGCTTAAGTGCCTTGCTATTAACGAACCAGCATAGCCTCAGCGATCACAAACTCTATATTGTGGAAGATATTCACTGGGCAGACAGCTCAACGTTAGAATTTTTGCATCACTTTGCACAACAGCTCACACAAGGCCATGTTTTACTCAGCACCTCGCGCCAAAACATACCCACTGTGCTGCAAGATTTAACCCTGCTTGAAGTGAACCTCAAAAAACTCACAGAGCAAGCCACCGAAGACTTTATCGTTAAACTGTTCGATGGCCACAGCGTATCACGCAACGTGCTCGATATTTTAGTTAGCCGCACCGACGGCATCCCGCTATTTATAGAAGAGCTAGTTGGCATGCTAAAACAAAAAGGGCTCGTTGCTGACAGCGCTAACAATATCGACTTTGTAAACCCTGATAAACTCGACCAAGTGCCCACCAGTTTGCGCGAGTCACTACAACAAAAACTCGATAGCCTTCAGTTTGCCAAAGAAACCGCTCAGCTCGCCGCCACCATCGGCCGTGAATTTGAATACGACCTACTGGTCGCCGCTTCACCATTAAGCGAAAACCAAATTCAAAACGACTTAAAAGAGCTGATGGAAAACGATCTCATCATTCACCAACGCCGAGTAGATAACGACAGTTATATCTTTAAACACGCACTGGTGAGAGATGCAGCGTATGAGAGTATGGATACTGAAAAGATACTTGACTATGCATCAAAGATATATGTTCACCTAATCACTTTAAACGATTCAAGTGAAGACTTAACTCGAATAATTCGACTTGCTCAGTTTGCTGAATTAGCCGGCAAACTGAAAAACGCGGTTGAGTTATTTTCTCATGCAGGAAATTTAAGCTTTAAGTTACCCCATGGAAAACTACAAGCACATAGCTTGTATAATAAAGCTCTGTCTATCGTGAAGCTTGACAATAATAAAGATGACATGGTGTGGGATAAATTCAATCTTTATAGCCAGATTGGATTATGTGAAATATTATTAAAGGGGTGGAATGATCCTGCAACTGCTCAATATTTCAATGAGTGCCTTCACTTAGTCAATACAATAGATGACCTTGAGTTGGCAATGAAGATGTCTAAAAATGCTTTCATGTACCATTACGCCAGAGCTGAATTAAAACTAGCAGAACAATATTCTAGCCAAATTAATGCGTTAAATGTCAACGATAATCCAATCTATCAGCTCATTTACTTAGAATGCCAAGCACAAGTTAAATTCATCTCAGGAGAATATGAAGCGGTAATCAATATTGCAGCAATGGCTGATGAAATAGAGCACAAAAATGGAGTTTTAGACACGCAAAAGTTTGGCCATGATTCTGTTTTAGTTTGTCGTTCATTTGCTAGTTTCGCGCTCTGCCTTAGTGGAAATATTCCACAAGCTTATGACTTAATGAGTGATGTGCTAGAAGAATCTGAAACACGATCCACGCCGGATGTGATATCGAGTTTTCACGGCCAGTTAGGACTTTTAAGCTTATTTAGCTTTTTATCTTCGGGTGATGAAAAAAATCTCGAACAGTGTCTTACGCACAGCAAACTAGGTGCTAGTTTGTCGGCTCGTTATGGCTTCAAATTTTACGAATTATTCAACTTGCTGAATTTAGCTTGCGCAGAGGCATTTAAATTTCCTTCTGTACAAGGGGTGGAAGTTATAGAAAGCCGGCTTGAAGCAATGTTAGGCCTACCAATACATGCGCCATTCTACCTGTACACCAGCCTTCGAATTTGTAACCTAATCGGTTGTGAAAATAAATTAAATTATATAAATCAAAAATTTACACAATCACTACACGCAAGTGATGTACAATATATCAACACCTTCTTACAGGAAAATCAGCCATCATGCTAAGGACTTCGCTTTTTCTAACTGCATCGCTCATATCAAATTTGACGCTCGCTCAAGACACAGCTCAAATTTACGACGTAATTTGTCCAACGGATGATGTTATTACGCAAGTATTGCCGAATCAAAGGAACTTTAAATTTTGTAGTTTTATTGATGCTAATTACCCTGAGCGTCGACCTGATATTGACAAACTTTATCACTCTTTCGCATGGGATGCTTTTGAAGCACTACTCAAAGAAAGTAATTTTCCAGACAATGCAAATTGGGATGAACAAGAAACATATATCCCTCAAAAGTGTACAAACTATTCTGCTGATAGCTTTTCGGACTTTTTGAAACCTACTTGGCATCAACAAGCTAGCGTTGATGCAAATATTGCGCTTCCCAAACCACATAACCCTTTATGGGATCAAGCTGGAAATCAGGTTGTACTAACTGCTTACCTAAACGACATAGCCACAAGTAATTATTCTTTCGGCAATAACAAGAATGCACTTAAATCTGCCTCAGATCAGTTTGAGCTCTATACGAAGAGTAATAAAACTCTTTACATAAAAAATTGGCAAACTGATAAGTCAAATGGCCCTTTATCCATTAAGCTGGCTTGGAAACAGCTAACAGCCTCAGATAAGGAGCAACAGTACTTTGTTTGGTATAACCCTAAAAATAGTAAAAAATATGGACTGGTTGCGTTTCATTTGGCAGCTAAGTTAGCATCTACCAACAATTATTGGGTTTGGACCACATTTAGTCATATTAATAATCTTGACGGCGAACACCCATCTTTTACGAACCCTGACTGCCCAGCAGAACAATGCCCAGTCAATATGTGCCCTCAAATAGTAAATGGAAAAAGAAAAACTCAGCTTGCTCGCGTCACGCCCATTGCAAAGCCTATTATCGAATATAATCAAATACGCCAAGATAATGCGGCTAAGGCAAAAAGTGTTAGTCAATATTATCAACTGGTTGGTGTTCAACGTCCACTTAATGCATTTGGTTTTACAGCAAACAAATCTAGTGAGGTAACACCTTTTTCAGATAAAGAATTCAATGAGTCTGTTGCCATACCTAGTGGAAACATTCTCGCAAATGAAATAATCGAATGGGATCGCCAAGCCAATAGTAGCTGTATGAGTTGTCATTCGAAAGCTGTAATTTGGGCGAATATTAGTACATCCAATGACAAAAATTGTGACAGTATTTCAGATGCAAGCATTGAGCGTATTGGAGACAGTCAGCAAGCGGAAATTTTTAATTTAATTAAAGGAAAAAAGTGCGCTTACGCTAATAGTTACCAACTAGGCCCAGATAAAAAATCACAATGTTTACAAAAATCTTCTGGTAATGATAATTGCCCCCAGGTTTTATTTTTAGACAGAGGCTGGTATGGGCAAGGTTTTCAATTTACTAAAGACTCTCTGACCGGACATACACCAGCATCAGATTTTATATGGTCGTTATACGACGCAAAATTACAAACCAAGCAAAAAGGAAACAAATAATGAGTAACCAAGAAATCAAAAAGCAAGAAATGGAAGAAAAGTATTCGTACTTAGCGTCTCTTTACGAAATGTATGTTAATGGTGGTATAGATAAAATGACTGATGTCGGTCTAAACAAGTATATTGAAGACTACTGTCCGTTCATGCCTGAAAAGCTTCAGAACATGTTGCAAGATATGCCTATTGGTGGCCAATTTGATCAATCTCAGCTAACTGAATTATTAAAATCTGCCGAAGAGCAAATGTTAGACAACCCAATTACTTGGTAAGGCAGAAAATTGATGCAGTTGCTTAATAAAACACAATTAGAAAACCTAGGTAGTCTTTTTGCAAGCTCAGTAGCTGCATCATTTTCTAAGGTGCAAAATATCGCGGAAACTTTCAATAGTACATTCTATTTTGAATCTCGAATATCTGACGACGATCAAGTCGACTTTTTGGCAAGAGTCGAACGTCTAAACGCCATAGAGCTAAAAGAGTTTCTGATTTCTAATGATCTTCAATCCAGTCATTTTTGGCTAATTGATATCATTGATTCTTGGACACAAACAACCCACCCTTTTAGAAACAAATTAGAGAGTATCTGGTTGGAATGGGATAACATCGCCTCTCTGGATGAGGGAAGATTTGGTATCAGTTTCACATTTCATCCTAAGATACGTAACAAACCAGAGACTATAAAGCGATGGTTGCTTGCAAATATACCTAATACCATGCTTCAAATAGAAAGCTTAAACAGGTATGCCTCTCAAGCACTACCCGCTGAGTTAATACATTTTACACTTATGTTACAGCGTGAGAACGTTGAGAATAAATTTTACACTCATGTTCAACTAGGGAAGCTAGAGCTATTTTACGAGTTTATTCATTGGACCCCTTTAAATTTAACTAATGAGAGAGACCAAAGCCTAGCAAATGTTTTAGGTACAACCTCATTATTCTTTGATGTCGACTTAAGCGATGTTAGAAGAAAAATTCCACACAGAACCAGTGTTAATTTTATTATGTCGGAAGGCATGGTGGAGCATCTTGGTCGGTCTACACAATTACCAAGCCACTTTCTCAAAGTATACTCTTTGTGGAACTGTAATAACGAGGTTCAACCCAGACAAAAACAACTAAGCTTGGTTCAAACTAGGTGGCTGGAGCTGAAATGGGTTTATAAACATGGAGAGTTCACAGAAATTAAAGCATATTGGGGGTTCCATAAACCTAGCGTGAAACTATTCACATAAATTTTATATGGATGCGGCTAGGTGGGGTTTAAGCGACGCTTACGGTTCAAGCTGCGTTTCGTAGGGGGAAAATGAAGTAGCAGTAATGAGTGAGGCTATCCATAAAGAACTCACTATAGTTATTGAAAATGGTGAAAAGTAAGAAAAGTTTCAGATTTATAGTATCTTAGTCCTGAAGTAATTAATACTTTTTGGCCACCTAGTTATGGGTTTCTCAGTACTGCCGCTCTTTCAGAATTTGCGAACAACCAACAAGGTTTATATATCTGATATTTAATGTAGAATTGCTGTCAATATAAGTCATTTGCCGCGGCTTATGTAGAAGTTTTAAGCCGCATTAAAAGGAAGTCTAATGAATAAACTACTCTGTGCTGCAGCACTTGGTGCTGCGCTTTTCTCTGTGCCCAGTTTTGCAGACATTGGTATTACCGCATATGCAGGTCAAACGTTAAACCAAAAGATCAGTACTAGTAAAGGTCAAGAGCATGAAATTGTTGACGACACACACTTTGCTGTGAGTGTCGATCGTCACATCGACGGTGCTAAATATGGTATTTACTATAGTGTTTTTGAAAGTGAGTTAGAAAACAGCCCTACACATAAAGTTGACTCTGAACTGTTGTTATTTCAAAGCGCAGTAAAGCGCCCAGTTACAGACAACTTGCAAACCTACCTCGGTGCACATCTCGGTGTTAACCGCATATCTACCAACTTTGTTAAAGATGATACCTTCTTTGCCACTGGTTTATTCGCAGGGCTTGATTACCAATTGGGTGCGGGGTTTAGTGTTGGTACAGAAGTTCGCTGGGTAGCCACCATAGTTAAAAACACCTCAGCGGTGAGCTGTGATAACAACCCTGATACGGCAGACACCTGTAGCTGGCATTTTGATAATGAATCGTTGAGCCAGTTTCAAGCAAGCGCCAATATCACTTATCGCTTTTAATTAGGCTAACTACTTGGGCTTTGCTGATTACAAAGCCCAACGTTCAATCTAAAATTGCTTGAGCCAACAGCAAATTGCTTTTGTTATAAAGCACCCGGAGGTTCACTCTCCTATTGCAAAACCTTCACTGTGTAACAGCCTGTAAGTGATAAGCCAACAATGCGCAACTATACTCCTGTTTCGTACTTTTAAAGGAGATGCATAATGGCTGCGCAAACTGATGTTAATGGTCAAATTACTGATTTTGTGACTCAAACGCACACTAAAGTGCTTGGTGGTAAAGCTACTTATTCCCTTAAAAAACTTGCCGTTGCAATACATCAAGCACAGGTTAAAGCACTCCCCCCTGTGAATGGCCAAGTGACAGATTTGAAACGCACATGCTAAAGGCGCTCTAATACCAATTTTATTAATACATTGATCATTCTAGCGAGCTAAATAACTCATTAACTGCGTTATATATTTCTCATGTAGAATAACTACATAGCGAAATATTTGCCTTGTTACTAAGCCATTTATCTGTCGCAATATCTGATCACCAATTTAATGCAATTGGTATAATATTTTTTAAAAATGCAAAAAAGCCCAGAACGAGCTGGACTTTGGACGAGATAAAATACTCAAGGGGTTCTCCCAAGAGAAGTCTCCAGGGGTTACTTGTTAAATTCTTCTTGCGACAATTCGCCATCTTTGTTGGCATCAAGCTCATCAAACAATTTCATTAAGCTTTCAGATGCCGCCGCTTCACTTTTGCTGATCACGCCATCTTTGTTAGTGTCAAAATCTGCAAAAGTGCCAGCCATTGCCGATGCGCTCGCCAACAATACAAGTGTTGTAAATGCTACGTTTAGTGTTTTCATGGGTCATTCTCCTATTGCTTAAATTGTGCAAACTCTACTGGGGTAAGTTCGTTGTCTTTGTTGCTATCAAGCTTGCGGAATTGGCTTGCAAGCTCGCTTGATACTTGCGCTTCAGTTGGGCTGATCACGCCGTCATTGTTGCTATCTAACGATGCAAATGAATACTCTGCCGCAAATGCAACTGCGCTCGCTAAAAATACGGATGTTAAGGTAAAAACGCTTGTTAGTTTCATGTTGTACTCCAAACCATTAATTGCTGTTTTTTAATTTCATACCAGTTTAATGAGGTGGCCCTACATATCTGCCACCTAAACCCTATTCGCTCTTAAACTTTGCGAACTCCTCTGGGCTTAAGACGCCATTACCATCGGTATCTAAGTCTTTAAATTGCGCCATTAACTTTGGTAACGCTTTAGATTCACTTAAGCTAAGCGCGCCGTCACCATCTGAGTCAATTACAGAAAAAGAAGTACCTGCTTGCGCTGTTAGTGCAGCAGCAGACAGCGCTATAAACGAGATTGTAATAAGAGAGTTTTTCATCATTTGGCTCCTTAAGTTGTGCTTTAACCAAACTAGCGCCTACTCGCTAGTGGCCGTTTTAGCTGCTAACGATTTGCCCGTCGCTTAGCAATTGCTTATGTCGCGCTTACTATTCCAACTTTAATGCCAGAACAAATAACCACAATAAAAACAATTGGTTATTATTTATTAGCGCAACCAGTTCAGCATCGATTAAGAGAGTTTGTTGCTTAATTGCAACAAGCAATATCGCGAAAAACAATTATGCTAATTAAATCAATGTATTAGCTTGTTGCTTTTTAACAACATAATGAATATCAAGGAGCGGGTGATGGATATAGAATGGTTAAAGTGGCCGCAATCTTTGTACTTTAGCAAGATCAAAAATTCGCCAGCTAAATTTTTTTCACAATCTTTAGGGCAACAGGCTCGATTGGCAATGCTTCTCGCACTTGTGCCTATTATCGCTTTAACTTTATGGTATGCCCAGCAGCTCGCCAACCACCAGCAAGAGACCAATCACATTTATCAAATTAATCAATCTCTTATATTAAAATTCACGACATTAAAATCAGATATCTCAGCGTTAGAAAAAGCACACCTTAATAATCAGCTCTTAAATAATGCCAAACTGCAAAAAACGATCGAAAATAAATGGCTAACCACTAAAAAGAACATTGAATTTTTAAAAAACTCTCTTCCGTTTGAGCCACTTGTTGCGAAATGGCAACAACTACAAAAGCTAACCCCAAAAATAGGAGCGGTTGACGTTAATTACGAGCAACTCCGTCAACAACTCAACGGCCTAGAAGCTAACTTTAATCAAGCCATACAAAGCCGACTTACTGATAGAGCTTCAGCGTTTGCCAAAATCAATCGCAATTTCCTATTTGGACTGCTGTTACTTATTCCATTGCTTAGTGTTATTTCTTTATTGGTGATCCGAAAAGTCACTCGCCAACTGAATGCATTTGAAACAGTCATATTGCAATTGGGCGGCGGTGATTACACACATCCCATTGAGCTACATGGCAGTGAAGAGTTTGTGGCTTTAGGTAAGGAGCTTGATTGGTTACGCAACGAGCTGCAACGTAGCCAAAAACAAAAGGATGCCTTTCTAAGACATGTTAGCCATGAGCTAAAAACGCCCCTTGCTTCTTTAAAAGAAGGTAATAGCCTGCTGCAAAGCGATAACTTTGGGCATATCACATCAGCTCAGCAACGTATTATACAAATTATGGACAAAGCGTTGTTTCGCTTGGCAACGCTCATTGACGATTTACTTAATTACAGTGCTGCCAACCATACCCTAGCTCATCAGTTTTGTACTTTTGAGCAACTCAAGTGTCAAGTGCTGCAACACTTTGAAGAACAACTCTCTTCGTCACAGTTAAATATTGAATGGATATACCGACAAAACCATACTGTGCTGCCTTACTTACCTGCCAAGTTAATTTTAACGCAACTGATGGGTAATGCCCTTCAGTACGCCAACTCAATGATAAAAATAAAATTTTATGCGCAGCAAAGACAGATATTTATTAATGTTATTGACGATGGCCCCGGCATAGACCCAAGTGAGCAACACCAACTTATGCAACCCTTTTACCGTGGTAAACATAGCAACAATCATCAAGGCAGCGGCTTAGGTCTTGCCATTGTCGCTGAATGCGTAAAACAGCTTAGGGGTACAGCAAGGTGGCAACAAACCAGCGCAGGGGCACACATCTGTATTCAATTTCCTGAACAAGGAGATAAACATGCGTAATGGTCTAATAATATTGCTACTGTGTGCATTGGTGGCCTGCAAAAGCACCACTGATAAGTCAAAAGCTTTTATTGGGCCTAGCAACTCCAAGCAGCAACAATTTGCACCACTTAGCGTATTAGTTCAAGCTCACCTCAGTACCTGCGAGAACCATTCACAAACCGCATTAGCAGGCTACCGAGGGCACCAAACGCTTCGTCTATTTTTAGATAGCTTTTGCAAAGAGCGCTCAACCACCACCCAACTTAGGCTCATCAAAAAGCTGCATCTACAAGAAGATTGGCCACAAGATTATCGCAACTACTTTGCCTTGCTATATCAGCACACGGCAAAACTCAGACAATATAAGTTAGATAACCTCTCGCTGAAAAAACACCAAGCCGCGCAAAAGCAAGCACTGCTTGATGCTGAGCTAGCCCTTGAGCATTTAAAGCAAAAACTCGCCCAAATTGAGCAGCAACGCCTCGCGTCGCCTGCAACCCTAAATAGTAAAGGTAATGAATTAGGAGTTAACCCATGAGCAGCACCCTATTGCTTGTCGATGATGACACATCACTCATTGAATTATTGGCAATGCGCCTAGAAGCGAATAACTATCATGTATTAACCGCCCATAGAGGTACGCAAGCGCTGCAACTTCTACAACAAAATAGTGTAGACTTGGTGATCACCGACTTGCGAATGGCACACATGGACGGGTTTGAGCTATTTGAAAACATAAAAAAGAACCATATTGGACTGCCTGTGATTATGATGAGTGCACACGGCTCTATCCCTGACGCAGTTGATGCGATGCAACAAGGTTTTGTCAGCTTTTTAAGTAAACCAATTGAGAGCCTGTCATTACTTGAAGCCATAAAAAATACCCTCAAAAATCATAAAAAGCGCAATAGCGTGCTAAACAAACACCATTTTCATGGATTGGCGTATCAAAGCAGTCTTATGCATCAAGTTGTACAGCAAATTCAGGCGCTTGCCCCAAGCCAAGCCAGCATTTTGATTCAAGGTGCTAGTGGCACTGGCAAAGAAGTAACAGCACGTGCTATTCATAAAGCCAGTAACTATGCCAGCGGGCCTTTTGTTGCAATTAACTGTGGCGCAGTACCGGCGCACTTATTAGAGTCAGAGCTATTTGGGCACAAAAAAGGCGCATTTACTGGCGCAACACACGACAAAGTGGGTTTAGTGCAAAGTGCCCATGGTGGCACCCTCTTTTTAGACGAAATTGGCGATATGCCAATAGATTTGCAGGTAAAGCTACTGAGAGTACTGCAAGAGCGGACAGTGCGTCCAGTTGGTGGTTATACAGAACAACAAGTTGACGTGCGCGTTCTCTCTGCAAGTCACAAAGACTTATATCAAGCGGTTACCAACCAAGAGTTTAGGGAAGATCTTTACTATCGCCTCAATGTTGTTTCTATTCACTTGCCAAGCTTACACGCACGCCCTGAAGATATTCCATTGCTGGCAAATCGGTTTATGCAACAACTCACTGACGATAAAAAAGTCATCAGCCCACAAGCGATGACCTGCCTGCTTAATTATCATTGGCCGGGAAACATAAGACAGCTACAAAATGTGATTGAACACGCCGTTGCCAATAGCTCTGCAAAGCTCATTACAGCCGATATTATAAAAAGTGCAGTACCACAGATTGGAGAAACAAGCTTTGAAGGTTTAAACGACGCAAAAAAGAAATTTGAACACGACTATATTAAAAAGGTTTTATCTTTATGCCAAGGAAATGTGGCGGAAGCGGCAAAGCTTGCACAAAGAAATCGCTCAGATTTTTACAAGCTAATCAAAAAGCATCAAATAAGTTGCTAGAAAATATAGCGAAACTGGGCGTTAATGGTTATTGTATCTATACTGTAATAATCGTTAAAAGTATCGTTTTGACGTAAAAGCATCGTTAGCTATCGTGCAAAAGTCGCTAACGGTGCCTGATTGTAACGGACCACGCTCAGTAAAAACAGTGAAAAACACCCAATGACAACCCTTTGCTCGGTGTCTAATTATAATAATAATGATCAGCTAGACACCTGCAAACTGCCTAACCACAGGAGCATCTTATGAGAATGCGCCAAAAACTAATTATCAGTTTTTTGCTCACTGTTATCGTGCCCATTCTGGCGATATCTGCAGTCAGTATCACCAAAACAAAAGAAGAATCTCTTAATAGCTTTTTAGACTTCTCAAGCAGTGAGATCCGCCAAATAGAAAATACCTTTGTCTTATTTTTTGAGCAAATGAAAAATAATGCTCGATTTTTAGCACAGCACAAAACAGTAAGCGATATGCCTGATGATATCGCACAGTATTTTGGGGCAGAAAAGCCCATGACACCGCATAAAAACTCCCCTCAAGAAGGTGAAATATTTGAGTTTTACACCGCTTTTGGGCAAACCCATCCAGAGCTGTTGTTTGTATATATGGGCTCTGAGTATGGCGGGTTTATTCAGTACCCCGCGGAGCCTTTAGGTAATTATGACCCGCGCAAACGTCCTTGGTATAAAAATGCAAAACAGTCTCCAAAAGATGTGGTGATCACAGAGCCATATCAAGGCGTAACCGGACAAGCAATGGTATCGGTTGCCACAGGTATATTTAACAACAACAAGTTTCTTGGTGTGCAATCGCTCGATGTGACCTTATCAACCCTGACCGATATTGTGAGCAACATTAAGCTAGGTGAGACGGGTTACGTAATTTTACTTGATGGCAAAGGCACCGTGCTTGCCGACCCCAAACGACCAGAAAACAACTTTAAAAATATCAATGAACTCGATGTGCCGCTTTACAAAAAAATTGCCACTGCCGATGACAAGCCCTACATCAGTGTAGAAATGAAAAATAAAACGGTTGATGCCAAGGTGTATCACTCTGAAAAACTTAACTGGCGCTTTGTTGCGGTGATTGATGAAGACGAGATCCTCTCATCTGCTTATAGCATGTCTTGGAGCATCACTTTGATAGCGCTGGTCATGTTAATGATATTTGGCATTATCGCGGTGACATTAGCAAACAAGATTGTGTACCCCATTGAACGAGTGTCTGAGGGGTTACGAGATATCGCTCAGGGTGAAGGTAACTTATCTAAACGTTTGCAAGTAATTGGCAATGATGAGATCAGTGAACTGGCGACGTGGTTCAATCAATTTTTAAACTCAATTAACGCGTTAGTAAAAGATATTCAGCAAAACGCGCATACGCTTAATAGCTCTGCTCAGCATTTTGAGACCCAAATTAATGATATACGTAACCAATGCCGCAGCCAGCAAGGGACGGCCAATCAAGCAGCTAATAACACCGAAGCTGTTCACCATATGGCGCAAAATGTGAGTGATAACTGCCAAGGCTCGTTGGATGAAATAGCCCAAACCGACCAATTTGCTCACTCTGGCAACACCTTAATAAGCAACACAGTAAACCAAGTTGCACAGCTTAATAGCTCTTTAGATGCCTCCGCCGCTGAAATATCACAACTCGAAAGCGAAAGTAATAACATCACCAATATCTTAGGGGTGATCAGAGGAATAGCAGAGCAAACTAACTTGCTGGCTTTAAATGCCGCGATTGAAGCTGCCAGAGCCGGAGAGCAAGGTCGTGGATTTGCCGTTGTAGCCGATGAGGTGAGAACACTGGCCCAGCGCTCTCATGATGCCACACAAGAAATAGAGCAAGTATTGACCAAGCTGATTGAACAAACGCGTTCAGTATCAAGTAAAATGACCGAAAGCGTGAACGCATCCAATCAGGCCATTGAACAATCAGAAGAGGCGCACCAAGCTTTTGAAAACATAGCCAGCAGTGTAACCAAAGTTAAAGAGCTTATTACAACCATTGCTCACGATGCTCAGCAACAAGGTTCTTCAGCAAGTCAAACTCATGACCAAATAGCAGGGCTCACTGAGTCAGTAGTGCAGGTCAGTCAAGCTTCTGATAGCCTCTCTGATGGTGCTAAATCGCTGGTTGAACTTGCGAAAAGCCTTGATCAGCTAGTTGGTCGATTCCACATTGATTAACTTGCTAACAACCAACAAAAAGCGCACATCAGTGCGCTTAGTCATTCCACATTAAGTGTTCAAGGGATAGCATTTAATTGCGCAGTAAATATATAGGATGGAACCAATGCAAACCGATGTGACTAACCCAACAGAAGCAGTGCCAACGGATACAGCTCATGCAGAGCTTCAAAACACCCCAACCCAACGCCGTTGGTTATTATTGTGTGCTTTAGTGCAGGCGCTCGGGCTCGTACTACTTCATCAAGCATTGAGCTTTGACTGGCAAATAACACAGTCTCCCTCTATGTTACTAGCAAGTTATGCCGCGCTTTTAACTGGGCCAACACTCCTTATTTATGGTGTGACAACCATTACAAAACGCCATTTTTACCCCATCGTCGTAGGTTTTACTATTACTGCCGCGCTACTTGGTGCTTATACGGGCTCGCAAACGCTTTATCCAGAGTACCCTGATTTAGCAGCACACAGCTTTAACTTTGCCGCCATAATGTCGTTGTTAACTTTCAAAATATTTATCTTTTCAGCATCAATCACGCACCAAAATGGTCAATGGCAACTGAGTTATCCGCTGCTAATTGGCAACACCTGTAAGCTGATCATTACCGTGCTTTTGGCCAGTATATTTACCTTAATCGTATGGCTTATTGCTGTATTGTGGGCTGAGCTATTCAGTACCATTGATATTCACGTTTTCAAAGATATCTTCTATGAACCTTGGTTTGTATACCCAACGCTATCTCTTGCACACGCCATTGGGGTATTAAAGGTACGCAACAGTAGTAAAGTTGTGACTACGGCTAATCACCTTATAAAAACGCTCTCGTTTGCCTTACTGCCTTTGCTGTTACTGTTAAGTTCAGTCTTTTTGGTCGCTATTACCTTTCAAGGCTTAGATGCGCTTTGGGATAATGGTGGTAGCAACTTAGTATTTGTGCTGACTTTATTGATTTTATTAACACTCAACTTAGCATTTCAAGATACGCTGACTGCACCAAATATAGCGCGCATTGCCAATATCGCTCTGCTCTTGGGTATTGTCATTTTACCTGTATATCTTGCTATTAGCGGCTATGGATTATGGTTAAGAGTTGAGCAGTATGGCCTGAGCGTTAGTCGCTTATGGGCTATTTTTGTATGGATATTCTTAACATTTTACCTTGGCTGTTACAGCATATGTATCATTAAAGATAAGCTTAACTGGGTACGCGCATTGGGTACCATAAATACCCGTTTGGGACTACTACTCGCCTTGGCACTTATACTGACTCAGTCGCCCTTATTAAACTTTAAATATATAAGTGCCCAAAACCAGCTAGCGCGAATACACGCAGGCCTTACTGATGTAGACGACATTGATGTTTACTACTTTGCCCATGACCTTGGCGTGGCAGGCACTGAAGCCCTAATTGAAATTGAAGCGCATTACGCACAGCAATATCCGCAGCTAGGGGTTCGCATTAAAGCTGCCCTTGAAAATACACAATTTGATGATTTGCATGACCAGCCTTTTGATATTACAGACGCTCTTCAAATCATCGGCTCAGCACCAGACACCGAGTTACCCAGCTCACTGATACAAAAACTGCAGCAATACGTGCTTGAATACAAAGCCATTGCTGCCAACAGTATTGAGCTGCTCATACTCCCTATCGAACTCAATGATGACAAACAATTGGAATATATATTTATTGCCAAGCAAGACAACTACTCAGACCTATCGCTTTTTTATCTAGACCAAAAACAGTGGCAACGCAGAGCACTACATTTTAATCATAGCGATGAACTCTCTGATCAAGAGTTAGTCGACCTATTAATACAAGGGACATATGAGGTGGCTCCTGCTCAATTTAAAGATATTAAAGTCAATGGTGTAAAACTAAACGCATTTGCATACTAAAAAGTCGAAAGTGGGCAAATAATGCCGCCTAACCTTAGTTTGGCATCATCAGCTAATTTACGTTTTAAGCTATCCAATCAAGGTCAGTAATAGCTTGGAGTTTTGTGCTATTTCTTCTACTATTAGAGACTTACCGCATTAAAATATGGCCAGTTTAGTTGCCTTTATGAAATCATTTCCATCTTTGTACTTTACAAACTTCTTTTTGGTAGGTGGCACAGGTTTATTGACCACCTACCTAGCGCTCTATCTTGGGCAACATGATGTCTCAACCTTTTGGATTGGGCTGCTAACTTCGTGTTACTACCTTGGTTTATTATTAGGCTCAAAGTTAGGCTATCACTTAATAAAGTCGGTTGGTCATATTCGGGCATTTTCTGCCAGCACAGCCATTGTAACTGCCTGTGTTGCCAGCCACGGGGTAAGCGACAACATTTATTTTTGGCTATTACTGCGTTTTGTGGTTGGCTTGGGCATGATGTGTAATTACATGGTGTTAGAGAGCTGGCTGAACGAACAAGCGGCACCCGAGCAACGCGGAAGAGTGTTTTCTTTTTACATGCTCACGTCCTATTTAGGTATGGTGGGTGGGCAATTTGCGCTATCGCAGTTTCCTGAGCTTGGCTATGCTCCACTGTTTTTAATCTGTATTGCGTTATCATTTGGCATCGTGCCCATCACCATCACGCGTAGGATCCACCCAAAACCTTTAAAGCCCATTCAAGTGAGTTTGGTTGGCTTTTTCAAAACTATTCCTCAGTCGCTTACCGCAGTTTGCTTTGCAGGTGTGATCAATGGCAGCTTTTATGGCCTTGCGCCTACTTTTGCAAGCCAAGCAGGGCTTAGCGCCGAAGAGATCGCCATGTATATGGCTGTAACGATATTTGCAGGACTGTTAGCACAGTGGCCAATGGGCGTGATCTCAGATAAAGTTCGCCGCAGTATTTTACTGCGAACCAATGCCATAATGATAGGGCTCGTGTCGCTTGGCCTGTTTTTTTTACCAACCCAAGCGCCCTTTAGTTATTGGCTAACATTTGCTTTTGGCCTGTTTGCTTTTACCTTGTATCCACTATCGTCTGCCTTGGCTAATTCTCGTGTTGATGACGAGCACCGCGTTGGTGTGTCTTCGGCATTATTGGTTGCATTTGGTGCCGGTGCCTGTGTTGGTTCAGCAAGCCTTGCTCAGGTAATGACCTACTTTGGTCCTCACTCTTTGTATGCAACTTTTGCCGTCCTGACGGTAATCATGTACGCAGCTTTAACCTATATCAATGCTCGCCAAAAAGAAGAAGAGCCAGAACCAACAGACTATGTTGCTGCTACCTCAGATATCACCAGCTCTCCACTTGCTGCTACACTTGACCCACGTATTGAAGACAAGACCGCACAAGAGCAAATGCTGATAGTTGATGGCCATATCATCAATACTGATATTTTTTCTGACGACTTAGACGAAGAGTTAGCGCAACACGCGCAAAGTAAAGAGAGTGAGCCGAGTAAATAAAAGCGACATGGCTTAATACAATTTTCAGTGCTTACGTTAGTAGGTGTTATCACTACTCGATAACACCTATGCAAACTTAAAAGCGCTATTTCCAGAACTAAACGCCCTGCTATTCAACAGCTCTGACGATTATCACTAGCAAGAACTAATACCAATCCGCAATAACACTTAATCCTTTTGAAGGATTAAACCTAACGACAGCTGCGTTAAAAATTTCTCATTTAGAACAACTAAATAACGAAATTTTTGCCTTGCTATCGACAAGGTTTTCTTGCTTCAAAAAAGACCACTTAGTTAAGCGGATTGGTATAACCATAATGCCTGCTTAAGAATAAATGTTATACCACTTAAACCAACAGTTTATGGGAGAAACACAAGGGCTAATTTAGATAATGCCGATTTGCTATTTACTAACTTTTGATACGCGTATGAGGTAATTAAACTAGCAATTATATAACTCAAGAGTATGCTTATAAATTACACGTTATAAACGCATGGAAGAACATGAAACGTATTTTCAAGCACATATTTATCATCTTATTTATTACAATGTCTGCAGCATGTAGCACTGTGGCTGATCAAAGCCCAACAAACAAGCTCACTAAGGTGCTTAGTTATGACCTACCAAATAAATGGCGAATAGATGAACTGAACGAGCAGCTATTAGTTAATTCACCCAGTGAAGACCTAACCATGCATGTGTTACAGTTGCCTAGAACCCAAAACAAACCCAGCGAAATCGCATTATCAGCGTGGAAAAAGGTTTCGCCTGATGTGACACTAGAAGTCAGTTTTGAAGAGCCTGAGTTATCAAATCAAGGGTGGGAGGCGCAACATCACGTTGAACTCGTTGGTTCTAACAACAACGTGTATCAAGCAACTCTTTTAATCGGTCAAAAAGAGGTATATGCAATACTGCTCAAAACAACGCCCTCTGAGTTTGATAAACGCTATGCCGAGATAAGCTTGTTTTTAAATAGTATTCACCTAAGTGGATACAAAGCGCCTGACTATTCATCTTTAACAGCAAAAGCGCTAGATGCTAACGATATTAAAAACCTCCAGTCATTTATAGCTCAATCAGCAAGCACACTCTCGGTACCTGGGGTGGCGTTTGCGATTTCACAAGGGGGCAAAGTCGTATTTGAAGGAGGAACTGGCTTTACAAATACCCGTAAACAACAGCCTGTAGATGCGAAAACTCAGTTTATGATTGCGTCGAATACAAAAGGGATGACCACACTTTTATTAGCCAAATTGGTTGAGCTTGGCAAACTCTCTTGGGAAGACCGCGTTATTGATCATTTCCCAACTTTCAAACTTGGCAATAGCAAAACAACTGAGCAAATATTGGTTAAACATCTGGTTTGTGCATGTACAGGGCTGCCTAGGAAAGATTTTAATTGGATGTTTGCCAATACAAAACACACTCCTGCAAGTTCGGTTTTTGATGACCTTGCTCAGTTAGAACCGACAAGTGAGCTTGGTGAACTCTATCAATATAATAATCAAATGGCTGCTGCCGCAGGCTATATAGCAGGGCATGTACTTTACCCTGATATGCCCCTTGACGAAGCTTATGATACAGCCATGCAACACTATGTATTTGAGCCATTACATATGAATGATACGGGTTTTTCCTTTAACAACGCACTACGCAGTAACTTTGCAAGCCCACATGATTTAGATATTTACGGAAACATCATAGAAGTTCACCAAAATGAGCATCAAGGCTTTAATCATACCATCACACCATACCGCCCTGCTGGCGGCGCTTGGTCAAACGTATCAGACATGTTGCGCTATGCACAAAACGAACTTGATAAGGGCCAGGCTCGAAATAAGAAACGAGCTTTTAATGAATTGGCCTTGCTGCAAAGGCGTGCCAATATGATCACATACGATGTATTAGCACACTACGGAATGGGACTGGCGAAAGAGTCACTATTTGGCCTTGAGATAATTCAGCATGGCGGCAGTTTAGTCGGCTATAAATCTGATTTTTATGTTATCGAGCAGGCTGGTATTGCAGCGGTGATCATGGTTAATTCAACCGAAGGCCAGCCTCTATTAAAAGCTTTTTTACACAAATTGCTTGAACTCGTTTATGAGCGCAAAGGCCAAGCTCAGAGCATGGTGAAAATAGCCAAAGAAAAACAGCAAATGTACACTCAAGAGTTTATCTCATATATAGACTCTTCGACCAACCAATCAATTAAGAATAACCTTGCACCAGCTTACAAAAATGAAGCCTTAGGCGTGATCACTTTTGACAGCCAAACACAAAAAATAAGAATAAATTCAGGACAATGGCAAGCTGAGTACACAACCATAAGTAGTGACGGCACCAGTAAATTAGTCTTTATTGATCCCGTATTAAAAGGGTTAGAACTAGAGGTTGGCAATGATAATGCTAAAAGAACACTAACATTACATGGCCCTCAGCACCGCTATGTTTTCTATGAGATGTAGGAACTTTTTTAAGCCATCGCAGCCATGTTGAATCTTAATTATCGCAATGATTTTTGCTTTACTTAATATATTTCGAGGGGTACCGAAAAAAGTAGGTGCCAAGCAAAATAGAGAGAAGCGGTATTGCAGTGGCTTTTGCAACTATCTACTTTTAACAGCTGAACACTATTTCCCCTAATTATTACTCATCACGCAGCTAATTCTATTGGCATATTTAACCTCAGCTGTGGATAAGAGTTTTGGTAGTTCACAATAGAAATGTTGTAACCCCTTCAACATCCAATGATGATATTTTGCTCAATAACAAGGCATTTTCGCGAAGTAATAGCGCGCTATTACAAGTAAAAATAACGCAGAGAGTGAGCGAAATAGCTTTATTGGGCAAATTCACTTATGTGCAGCTGAGGTTATTTAGGCATAACTTTAAAAATGATGCCATAACATAGGTTTACCTTTGTTCACCTCTTTAGTGTCATAAATACGGGCGTATTGTGGACTGTACTTAACTTCATAAGAGCAGCCGCTTATTACCTGAACGCGTAAAAACGGGCTTTTAAATAACAAAAAAAAGGGTACAATAGTCCCTTTTAATTAAACAATAAAGGCCATTAATGAAACCTGTGAATATTTCTAAGGGATTAGCGCTTTCAGTATTAACACTTGCACTTACAGCATGTGGTGGTGGCAGTAGCGATACGCCAGCAACCCCTGATAGCAATGAAGTAACAACACCCGTAACGCCACCTGTCACGCCAACAGAGCCTGAAAACCAAGCACCTGTTATTGAAGCTGCTTCTGCTCTTCAAGTGCAAGAGCGCGCTCAGTTCAGTTTTACGGCGCAGGCCAGCGATGCAGACGGCGAAGTGACTAGTTACTCGTGGGAACAAACAGCAGGTACTGGCATAGAATTATCAAGCCTTGACTCAGATACAATTGAATTTTTAGCACCTGAAATTACAGAAGACCAAAACATTACGCTTACGCTCACTGTAACAGATGACAAAGAAGCAACCACAAGCCAAGAATTTAATATCTCTTTAAAAGCTTACGGACAGCCTAGCTCAGATTCAATTACTGACAGCGCATTGTTGTCATGTATTCAAAATGCAGAACTCGACTTTGGTGCAACCAATATCGAATGTAACGGTACCCAAGTTGCGCAGCTAACTGGCTTAGAGCTATTTACCAAGCTAACGTCGTTATCTGTTGAAGGTGGCAAATTACAGAGTATTGAAACATTAAGTTCATTAACTCAGCTTGAGCGTTTACGTTTAAAAGACAATGCGATCACCGACTTTGCAGCGGCTAATTCATTAGTAAACTTAACCGAATTATCACTGTCGGCAGATTCAAGTAATACGCTGAGTAATTTAGATTTTACAAATTTCTTAAACCTCAAATCACTAGGTGTTTTTGGCTTAGAAAATAGCAGTCATATTCAGTTTGATCTATCGACACTGCCTGTGAACCTGACGGCGTTATCACTGCATCAAGTTTCTAATGTGTACTCTTCTGACTTGTCAGCATTTACGCAATTGGAAAAACTAAGCCTCAAGCTTAAAAACAACATAGAGTCGCTTTCGTTTTTAACTAAAATGCCTAATATTCAAGAGCTCGAGATAGAACTTAGAGACTCTTACAATAGCTTTAGTGACCCAAGTGCATTTGCAGTAACGCCTAACTTAACCAAGCTATCGCTTGTTTATAGCAATATCAGTGATTATAGTTTTATTGGTGATTTAACTCAGTTAAAACAGCTAAATATCACCAATGGATATCGCTATAATGCTCGACCACTTGATGCGAGTTCAATGAGCTCTCTGACTAGCTTAGAAAGCTTAAAACTTAATGGGGTTAAGCTAGAGAACCATGGCAAACTTAGCCAGCATTCGGCTCTTAAAGAGCTGCAACTAAGTTATAACCTAATCAACTCGGTTGGCTTTTTAGAAAGCATGAGCGAATTGACCAGCCTTGAGATCAGCAATAACGACATAATAGATATGGGTTGGCTAAAGTTTGCACCTAAATTAGAGCACTTATCACTAAAAAACTTAAGTACAGACGCCCAGTTCAGCACGGTTAGCTCACTACCTCAGCTCAAAAGCCTTCATATTGAGTATGATAGTTATTATAATACAAGTTTTGACGTGAAAGATTTAGAGCAATTAAGTAACCTAGAAACCTTAAGATTAGATATTCAAACAATTACAAATATTGACAAGTTACAGTCTTTATCAAAGTTAAAATCACTAGATTTAGAGCAGTCTGGGTTAAGTTTGCTGCCAAATATTTCAAACCTTAAAGAGTTAGAGTCGCTTACTCTTATTAACAATTATTCATCTGATACTGCACCTGAAGATTTAACTGGATTAGGAACATCAGCATCGCTTAAGCACTTAACACTTAAAGGTTTTCGTAAAGTATCTGATTTTTCAGCACTAGAATCTTATACTCAACTAACTGAGCTAAAACTGAGTAACTTTGATGCCTCTGATATCACCCCTATCTCAACGCTCACTGGGCTCAAAACGTTAGTAATATCTAACTTTAATGAGCTCATATACGTTAACTCATTGAGCAACCTAGTTAACTTACAGAGCCTAGATCTTAGCTCTAACAATTTCTTATACTGTACTGACGTAGAAACACTGAAAACCACGTTTGCAGATATTGACTCTAGCGAGTTCCCTTATAACTGTATTGATAAGCCAATTGATTACAGTGTGCTGGTTGATGAAAATTTAAGAAACTATTTTAGATCAAATAATTATAAAGATGCCTCTAAAGTTAATTACTTAACTATAGAGATGTCTGAAGTATCTTCTTTGGCAGGTATTGAGCAGTTTGAGAACTTACAAGGTTTAACCTTTAGGCATTTAACTGACTTATCGGTAATTGATAGTGCCACACTGAGTCAATTGCCAAACCTAAATAAGATCAGATTTGATTATAATCGCTTTACCACGTTAGAGAGTTTGTCATTACCAAGCACAGTGACCGAGTTACATATCGAAGATCACAATGTAACACTTAGCCTTAAAAACTTTAACGCTCCAAGCCTGACCAAGTTGAGCCTTAGATGGCTAACATTAAGTGATACCGAATCGTTATCTGGCTTTACAAACCTTACCAGCCTAGACCTGTACCGCGCTAACATTACAGATCTGACGCCAATCTTCACACTAACCAACTTGCAGCAGTTAGACTTAAGAGACAACAGCAATATTGGCTGTGATCAGCTGGCACAATTAAAAGCTAAGCTAACAAACACAAACATATACTCACCTTACCAGTGTAGATAATGTAAAAAGTAAGGCTCACATAGTGAGCCTTACAACCAACATATAACTTTATCAGCTGCTTATATTTTAACGGAGTTCCTTCTTTTTAAATCAGACAGCCATAATTAAATTACTAAAAGAGTGACCATCCAAAGCCCGTACTTTTGATATTTTTATGTCAAAAGCGCCTCTTCAATCTACTTTTTGCTTTTATCCGAGATATTTGATCTAAGGTCGTTGCCCAATATACGCTCAGATCTATCCCCATCATCAGAGCTAGGTTACTTTCTCTCCGCAACCGATTGTCAGAGCAGACCAGTCCATTTTCAAATTTATGTTTGAATGAATGAGACTCTCACTTAACCTTAGGGGATCGTTATGTTGTTCATATCTGTGCTGTTGGCGTTAACTTCTCTACTTTTAATCATAAATAAACCTTTTAAGAAGCGCATCAATCAATATGGTGAAACGTACTTAATTCCGGTTTATATTCCATTAGACAATGTACGTGCGGGAAAACTTGCACTTTACTGTGCATTACTCGCAGCTACTTGTGCCGTATGTATCACCTATATACTCGATATTACAACCGCAGAAACCGAAGATATGATGGTGTATTGGGTCATTATCAGTGTCACAGGTGTATTAATTGCTTTGATCAGCAATGCGTTTTTTGCTGTCTATTTGGCCAAAAAGCTAATCGAACATTTGGATAAGGCTGCGCTAAAATACGAAGGTATTTGCAAACCTTTCTCAGACAGAGTAGGGGTAATGGTTGGCATTGCATCATTTTATTTGTTTTTGTATGACATGATGATGCGTATACCTGCTTTAAAAAATGGAATCGACAATTTCTTTTCGTTTTTAGGAGACGCATTACACTACGTTGTTATCTGGTAATGTAGTAGAGCAGTAAGCGTGCTTTTGTATGAATTAAGTGCTGCTAGGGGGGGCGTTGATAGAGCTTGTATCAGCAGGCAAAGTGCAAGATCTGACCCCATTTGTTCTTGTAGCTCACAAACTTGCAAGAGCGGCTTACAGCTTTTTTAAATTAGACAGCCATAATTAAATTACTAAAAGAGTGACTATCCAAAGCCCGTACTTTTGATATTTTTATGTCAAAAGCGCCTCTTCAATCTACTTTTTGCTTTTATCCGAGATATTTGGCGTTAATTGCAAAGTGCTAGGCAGAGCTCTACCTACTTTGACAGCATGATTGTGGTTACGAATTTAGGGTTGTCACGTGGTTTAGCCGAAAAGCTTTTCGCAATGACTAATGCCAGTTCGCCGTTTTACTTCTAAATGCGTGTAATAACCATCCAGTTTATTAGGTCGCCCTACTGCGCCTTTGAACACTTTGGTGAATTGCGTGGTGAGCTTTAGCCAGTTTTCAGGGGCGATGTTTAGTCTCTCTAAAATAGGGAGAGTGCGCTGCTCTATGTGCCCGCGTTTGTCTTCTCGCATACAGCGACCAGTGAGTTCCACTAACTCTAAGTACGACTTTAACTCAAAGGGGAGCCCTTTGGGTATGTGTTTTCTGGGGCTGCCTGCAAAACGGGCGAGTTGTTTGGGTTGTTTTGCATCTTTGGCGGCTTTAATTCGCTTTTGTACGCTGGTGTGGTCAGAGTCTTCTGGGGTTTTAGCCATCTTAGCCCTAATGGGGTTTAGGTCGACATACGCCATGCATGCAGCTACTGCGGCTTCATCTAGCAGTGCTTGGGATTTAAACCGCCCTTCCCAAAATCGGCCTGTGCAGTTATCTTCTTTATTGGCTTTTCTGGCTATATCTTCATTAAGTACTCGCATAAACCAACTGATATCCGCCAGTCGTTCACGATAATCGGCAATGGTGCGATTTAAAAAGAATTGCTGTGCCTTATCTAGCTTGTCGCCTTGTAGATATTTTTGCGTAAGCAGCGTACCTTTGAATAATTTGTGCCAACGTATAAGTATGGCTTTATCATTCAACCGTTTTGCTTTTTTATCATCTACATACAACACAATATGCGTATGGTTACTCATCACCGCATAGGCACATACATCAATACAAAATACTTTGGCCAACGCCAGCAGTTTGTCTTCTACCCATTGTCTGCGATGCTCATAGCTTTTGCCCGTTATCGTGTCATCACCGCACAAAAATGCACGGCGAACACACCGTGATATACAGTGATAATATTTGGTATCAACAAGACTTATCTGCCTTTTACGTGCCGTCGCCATCGAAGCTGCCTACCTTTTAATCAGATAAATAAAAGATAGGCAATGAATGAAAAATAAACAAATAAAAGTGGGTGTCTTGTTTATTTTTTTTTGGAAACTGCCTACCTTTTAATCAGATAAATAGAAGATAGGCAATGAATGAAAAATAGACAAATAAAAGTGGGTGTCTTGTTTATTTATTTAATAATTTGTGCCAACGTATAAGTATGGCTTTATCACTCAAGCGCTTTGCTTTTTTATCATCTACATACAACACAATATGCGTATGATTACTCATCACCGCATAGGCACATACATCAATGCAAAACACTTTGGCAAGCGCTAGCAGTTTGTCTTCTACCCATTGTCTGCGGTGCTCATAGCTTTTACCCGTTATCGTGTCATCACCACACAAAAATGCACGCCGAACACACCGTGATATACAGTGATAATATTTGGTATCAACAAGACTTACCTGTCTTTTACGTGCCGTCGCCATCGAAGCTGCCTACCTTTTAATCAGATAAATAAAAGATAGGCAATGAATAAAAAATATACAAATAAAAGTGGGTGTCTGATTTAATTAATAAAAGATAGGCAATGAATGAAAAATATACAAATAAAAGTGGGTGTCTATTTTAATTTAATTACGTGCCGTCGCCATCGAAGCTGCCTACCTTTTAATCTCATAAATAAAAGATAGGCAATGAACGAAAAATATACAAATAAAAGTGGGTGTCTTGTTTATTTTTCCTTAAATTTGCGCTGCCATTTTTTTTGTTTGCTGCACCTTTCATATCCACTATATTACTGACTTCATCAGCAGTCACATCATTAACTGTCATGCTTCCGTTATCAGTTTTAATTGTTATAGTGTCACCCTTTACTTCAACGCTTTGAACTGTATCAGAGGCACTGATCTTGCCTGTTGTCGAGACATCAGCAGTTTTTGTGCGCACATTCGACCCAGTCTTTTTCTCCCATTTATACCCACTCGGATCCGTCCCTGCCAATGGGTTATTCATAATATACGAATATGGGTTTATCGACTGCGAGTTCCCTGGAGACTGAACATACGCAAATAAAAGTGGGTGTCTTGTTTATTTTTAGGTGTCTTGTTTATTTTTTTTATGGAAACTGCCTACCTTTTAATCAGATAAATAAAAGATAGGCAATGAACGAAAAATATACAAATAAAAGTGGGTGTCTTATTTATTTCGGTTGGTATCAACAAGACTTACCTGTCTTTTACGTGCTGTTGCCATGGAAGCTGCCTACCTTTTAATCTCATAAATAAAAGATAGGCAATGAATGAAAAATATACAAATAAAAGTGGATGTCTGATTTAATTTGATCTTATTGCACAACTGGTTGATTCAAAGATTAAAATTCAAGCAGGATAGATTAGGTAAAACGACACGAGGCGACTAAAGTCACCCCGATTGGTCAGTATTGTTTGACAACGGCTGAGCGTCCATATATGTCTTGTTTATTTATAATTTAACGTTTCGAATAAATCTTAAACTTTTTACATAATAGATAATAAACCCCTACAAAAGTTATCACGCTAGTCACTAACAGGTAATTACCATACAATTCCACTAAGTGAACCAACTCGAATTCAAAAACTACGAACAACAGTAAAGTATGGGATAGTATTATGCACATTACGGTTGTAATGATAGCCGCTGGTTCAATCCAAAGTTCAGGTTCTTTCTTATTAAATATCTTACACAATATATAAAAATATTTTCTTAACATAATTTTTCCTGCTGTTTAGATACCATGCTCTTCTTCACGTCTGCCTAGGATTGAACGATATAAATATTCAGTAAGGTTTCCTCCTGATAAGTAATCAGCTCCGTAATAAATAGCTGCACCAGCCCAACCTATAGGCCCAGCAAAAGCTAAAGTCCCAGCTGCAATATCAGCAATACCATCAAGCCCTCGCAGCGCCATTTTTTCTACCGATGAATCTTTTTGTCTCATATTGATAAGATCCATAAAAGTAGTTCCGGCAGTTATTGCGCTACCGATGATAAATGCATAGTTACCAACTAACCTAGCCTTATCCCATATTTTACCATGGTTCCTAAACCTATCAGACCACCTATTTTTTGTTTGACCATAGGTATTTTGAATATAACCTGCGGTTAAACCTGCTGGTGTAATGAAATTATCGTTCAACTTCCCAAGCGACAAACCGTCATCTTTTGTTACGTCATGAACTGTTTGATAGGTTTTCATGCCTTTATCATTTTTACCCGTGTATTCCCAACCACTATTTTGTATTGGAGTGGGGTTTTGTTCAGCATAAGACAGTATATTTTTAGATAATGAGTCTAGGTTCCCACCTTTCTCCTTCTCACCCTCACCACCAATATCTGTCGTCTCTTTTGATGATGGCGTGCTAGATGTACCTGCTCCATTTGACTTCTTGTTATGATAATTAGTCCAACCTCTCGCTAACGACTTATCTGCAAAGTTCGCACGGTTTATTGCCCTTTCTTCGCTATTATCATAGGTTGCAATACTCAAATTACTTGAAGATGCTTCGCCAGCACTTTTAACATGAGAACCTGTTAATTTCGCCTCATACCCACTCGGATCTGTCCCCGCCAACGGATTATTCATGATATACGAATACGGATTTATCGACTGACTATTCCCCGGACTCTGTATAACAGGGTCCACACTCATAAACCGTCCAAGGTTATAATCATACACCCGCCCGTTCATATGAATAAGCTCAAGTTCATCCAAATGCTCGTGGTCAGTAAAGCCGCGGTTAGTTTTAGCTAGGTCTTTATCTTCAAGTTGCGATACCGCTTTTGACCCCCCACTGCTTTGCCTTGGCTTACCAAATGGGTCAAAGTTACGCTCGGCAATTACTTTACCATTACGGTCGGTAAATAAGCGTGCGCTCCCTAGGCGGTCTCTATGGGTGTAGCGTATTACAGCGCTTTCATTACTGCCTTGGCTAACAACCGCAATATCGCCAATATACGCACGCCATGTGGTTTTACTGCCTTCAACCTCTTCTTCATAAGCGCCTGCGTAATAAGTGGTGGTATTACCTTTTACTTGTTTAAAGCGCATATGGTCAGGGCCATACACAAAGGTGCTCGTGATACCATTTTTGGTGAGTGACGTTGGTTTGTCCATGGCGTTGTAAATGGCGCTGGTGAGGCCATCACCTTGGGTCATATTACCGCGCGCATCGTAACTAAAGTCCACCCAAGTACCATCGGTTTTATGCACCTTTTTAACGGCATTAGGCAACCCATCTTGCAAAGTGCCATAGTTGTATTCTGAAGCATAATCAGACTTTTTAGTTAAGTTGCCCACCGCATCATAAGCGTAACTAATGGTGGGGATACCATCTATTTGGTTGCTGGTTAAGCGGTGCAAATTATCATACTCATAGCTTTCGCTAAAGCTGTGTTGGTTATCAAAGCTGCCTGTGGTTACCGTCATGGCTTTTAAGTTACCAAAGCCATCGTATTGAGTGTAATTCAGCGACATCAGTTGGCCACCGTGTTCCGTCTCAGTATAGCTGCCAGTCATTTGCCCCGACGCTAAAGAGTAAAACTGCTTTTGTGTTAAGCCATTACCCAGTGTACTTTGGGTGATATTACCTAAAATATCTTGAGTTGTTACGCTTTGATATACATAGTCGTAGGCGGCATTTTTAACTGACTCTTGATAACCTAAATCGTTATAGGTGTACTCTAACGTTAAATCATTCGGGTAGCGCACGCCTTTTACTCGGCCATAGTTGCCGTCATAGAAGGTGGTGGTGGTGTAGCTTTTACCACTACCTGCTACGGTATGGCTACTTGGGCGACCGAGTGCGTCAAAACCATACGTATGAGTTACACCATTACCGCTGGCGCTGGTCATTTGACCGTAGCCGTTAGTGCCATCATAGCTGTAACTGAGTGTTTGCTCTCCGGTTGCGCTGCGCTGAGATACACGTCCAAGCGCATCGGTTAAATAAGTCACTTTCGTGCCATTACCACGCACTTCTTGTTGCAGCTCACCAAAGCCGTTGTAGGCAAAGGTAGTTGAGCCTTGGTTCGGGTCGTCTACCTTGGTTTTACGGCCCAGTGCATTGTAAGTGGCTTTAATTTGATTGCCTGCAGCATCTTCAATGACCGCTGGCAACCCTAAGCTATTATAGCCGTAGTAAGTATTGCCATTTTTCGCATCTTGGGTGTGCACTAATTGCTTTAGGCTATTATAAGTGCGAGACATTTGCCCAAGGGTAATGCTGTTACAACTTTCACTCACATCTATGGTGGTCTGTAGGCCACTGTAGCCATAGCTCACTGTCATCGTCCCAGTGCTAGATTGGCCACATTCTTGTGCAACGGTTTTGGTGGTTGGCCGGTTGAGCTCATCAAAACCTGAGTAGCTGGTGCCTATCCTGTTGCCACCTGATTTATAAGGCATCGACTCAAAGGAGGTTCTGCCTAAGTGGTCAAAGCTCACATCTTGATAAACCCACGTGCCATCAAACGCTTGGCTGGCAGTACGAATGGTTCTACCTAGTTTATCTTTGTATACACGTACTTCAGGTGCACCTGCGCTGCTTTGTTTAACCACCATCACCGCGTGTGCAGGTTTGTGTTCATCACCAGTCACCGACTGAATCGCCGTGTACTGAATTGGCATACCATCAGTTTTTTGGCTAAACGGGCGATGGAATTTATCGTAGCCGTAGCTGGTGCTCACCCAACCTGTGGCCGACACTTGGCGCAGTTGCTTAGTCGGTTGCCCTGTTGCCACGTCAGTATGAGTCGTTACCTGATGATCTTTAGCATTGGTGACTGTCAGCGGGAAGTAGCCGTCACTCGCCTCACTGGTGCCGTTTTTAGAGTAGGTCATGCTTGTAGTGCGCGTGCTATCAACCCACGAACCTGCACTATTGCGCACCTGCGCGGTTTCACTCACTGAGGTAGGTAAACCATAAATATTATAAATCGTCGTTGTGGTTTTCCCTTTGCCAGAGCCAGTGTCGCCCACTTTGCCAGATACCGTCACCGTTTTAGGCTTGCGGTTTGCTTGATACTCACTAAATTCAGTAACAATACTTACTTTGCTATCTAACACTGTATTGGCGCTATCCATTACAGGGTCATCACTGTTTCGCTCGGTAATTTTTGACTTAGTCACAGTTTTACTTTCAAGCTTATGTGGCCACCACGTCTCATTGATAGTATTACTACAACTGGCAGTGTCATCCACGGTTGCTTCTGTAGTGGTTATGTATTTACCCCATGCATCACTGCGGGTTTGTGTTGATTTGGTCACATTACCACATTCGTCAATCGTATCGACGGTTAATGCATTGGTAAACATATTGGTATAACTGCTATCAATGTCTCTTTGTATGGTGGTTTGCTCTGATAAATACACATAACGCCCTGTCTTTTCCCATGTATTATCGGTATGACTTATGGCGGTTGTTTCTGTGGTTGCACTTGCTAGTAACTCATTGCTACGTAAAGTGTAATCAGCTGCTTTAAACTGCGCTTGGCGGATGAGCTTACCTTGATATGGGAATATCTGGTCAAAGTCAGAGCGCGTAACCACCCCTAACGCCACATCTTTTTCAATTACCGATTTAAAGCCCATAAAACCACGGCCTTGCGCGTTGTACATTGCACCATAATAACCATACTGTTTGGTACGCGTACTCCCCACCCCATTGCTTTGCTCAAACTGTGTGACCACATACATGCTCGAGGCAAAGTTAAAGTAACCTTGTTGGTTATCGGTGTTGGTTGCCCCAATCTCATAATCGGTGCTTGAACTGGATAGTGGACGTTGCGTCCATTTAGACACCACCCCAACGCCATTTTCAACCTGCTGCAGCATATCAATTGGCGCGTAATCAGCCCCTGATGTGCCACCACCTGCACCATAGTTGCGGTTGATGTATATGCCTTGAACTTGAGCGTGTTGGCTAAATTGGGTGTTAACTTGTTCTTCACCCATCGAGTGGGTACCACCTAAATGGTGATTAAATACCAAACTGCGCAAACCTGTACCATAGACATCAACAAAGGCTGAGTCATAGGCACTACCAATAAAATCGGTTGGTACTTTTGTTATGGCATAGGTACCATTTTGGTTTTTACTAAATTTAAGCGCGTCAAATTGATAAATGCTTTTATCATTTCTCTGTGCATTTATCGGGGACTGTGCTGCACCTTCCCCACCTTCCCCAGGAAAGTAATTACTATATATATTTGCACCGCAGCGCCTGTCTGCTCTGCCAGCATTGATTACTTTATGGCATGACTCGTAAACTCGGGTTCCCGGCATCAGTAACTCAGGTATACCATCGTAGTCTATGTCTTCAATCTTGAACGCGGCATAGTATTTAGGGATATTTCGTACATCAGTACCATCTGAGCCATTACTGAAACTCTCTAGCCGATTCTCAATACCCGCATTACCTTCAAACGTATCCTCTGCACTAAAGTTAACTCCCCCACCTTGGTTTAAACGATAGCTCAAACTGTGCGTGGCGCCTTCAGAGTTCCCGCCAATCCAATCGGGTAGTCCGTCTCCATTAATATCAATAAAGTAACTTAAATTAGGCGTAAAAGGCGAGCTATCAGTTTGCTCAAATGGCGACTCCACAGCTTTTTTATAATCATCATCTCCTAACCAGAACTCTATTGGTAGAGGTTGAATATATGCCGCTTTCTCTGCAAAACCAGTGCTTGCCAACATCACATCTAATGTCCCATCGCCTGAAATATCCCCCACTACGCTAAGCTCAGTCAACAGGCCGGTAGGGGCACCCTCTGGATAAGTTTTTAACTGCCAAGAGTGAGAAGCTTCACTCTCATAGGGTGAGTTAATATTTTTAGTATGATAATACAGGTCTACATTCGGTTGTTCATCAGAAATAAACACTAAAATATCTGGGAAACCATCTCCATTAAAATCACCAATTTGACGAATATGACTATATTGCTTTAACGCCGATATTTTCTTTGCAGGCATATTAATGTCGGTATTGAATTGTTTGCCGCTGCTGCTCAGTTGAAGTACTAACTTATTTGCTTCAACACGCCACTGATCACTTTTACCATCTTGGTCAAAATCGCCGTCATGACATTCGTGTTGTCGAGTGAATATGTTTAATCGACAGGCATTAAAGGTGAGGGTATTCGCCACGGCATTGCCTTCGGCATCCACATAGTATCCTTGCCAGTCGCGCACACCATCTGCATTATGGTCACCTCGTGGTAGCACCGACGATAGGGTTTCAACGCCTTGATAAAGCATTGTACCGTTAGCATCACTCATTGGCTCAAATTTAAGTGTTTGTGCGCTGCTGTTTTGCCATGTAAATGTGGTGGCAGGTAAACAGTTAGAGCTATCAACACACAATTTAATGCTCGTTAGTAGGTCGCGCCCTGAAATAGCACTGGTGGTATGATCTAATTTATATTGGCGTACCAGTGAATTATTAGAATACACCCCAATTGAACTAAGTAACTGGGTAGATTCATAATAGCCCCCTGCCACATAACCTGAGCGTGCTTGGCTGCGTGCTTTATAGTTAAACTGCACATACTGGCTACCCGTTTTTGTTTGTTCGTTACCCGTATAAGCAATTTTACTCAGTAGCTTTTCACCTAAGCCGCCATTGCTGTAGCTGTAATGAATGTAATTATTTGCGGTTGCATCATGTTGATAACTGATAAGCCATGCATTGGTTTGAGCTCTACCGTTGTGAATAACGCGAGCGTCGTTATCTTGCCCAAAGTAAGCCGTTGTGCCATCTGCATATTCGGCAATAAAATCGGTACTCGTACCATTTATAGCACCTGATTGCGTTACTCGCACAAAGCTTTCTATTTCAGTGCGATATATCGTGTTATCTTCGCCATAGTTGCCCGATACAGCAATCAATCGCTGGCCGTCTAAACATAGACGGTCGTTGTCGTTATATTGCGGGTTTTGAGTAAAGCCATCTTGCGCATAGGTGGCGCTACAGCGACTAATTTGAGACCCTGCCGATAGGTTAAAGCCCACACCCGCAATGCCACTACCTGAACGCGACGAGTAATTTAAAGACACACTTGGCTGCACACCATTGCGACCCGGTGCAATTTGAATCGGTAAGCTATAACTTGCTGCACCGCCGCTTACGCTAGCTTGGCCACCGAAGGTGCCGACGGCACTGATGTTTGGCGCCGAGATATCGGAAAATTCAGCATCGTTTAGCTCTTTTGCTGAGATGGCGGCATAGCCTAATGTCGAGATATCACTCTCTACCTTAACCCAAGACGTACAACTGCCATCACTAAAGCACACTTTAATGCGGTAAACTTTACCCTCAGAATTGCTCAGCGCTAAGCTTGTCTCGCCATTTTCAAGCGCTTCTAACTCACTCCAATCAAGCGAAGTCATATCGCAGTTGCTTGCATCGGCACACGCGGCACTTTCAATCACCACACGGGTGGCCCCCGGCACACTTGGCCATGTAAGCTCAGCACCACTGTTTTGTGGCGCAAACTCTTGGTTTATTACCTCCACACGCTGCTCTGTTAGCCAACTATCGCTGCAAGCTTTATGTGTCACATCAACGTTACCACACGCTTGCGCAAAAAATCGGTAAGTACCTGACTCTGCAAATAAATATTGATATTTGCCAGGCGCTTTAGTAAATGGCTTTGCGCTGCCACTCGAGCTACTCGCCAGCTTTACCTTCTCGGTTGTGTTTGGCTGCATCACATACAGAGTTGCATTCAATGCCAACGTAGCTGGGCTTTCAAATTCCCAAGTGATCTGCTCTGTACTGTCAATAAATGTACGCGCAGGCACAGACACTTGCAGCTTCGGTGTGTCAGCAGGTAAGCCTACCGTTTGATACTCATCTGTGGGGGCTGACCATGCAGAACATGTAGCTCCTGTACATGAGCGAATTTTGTACGAGCGAACACCACCATCTAAGTTGTGATGGATCACACGATTAGTTTCTAAATCGTCACCATGCGGAACGCTGAATCTTCCCGGCTCGCTCCAGTTATTATCATTAAACTTTACTGAAATATCGTAGTATTCGACTCCTGGAACAGGGCCCCACTCAAGGGTTGTGGTGCTTCCATCTACAATAACATTGTGGATCCACACTGGGACTTCTAGTTTGTTTGACTCAGCTGACCAGTCGGTACATTTAGACAAGTCACTATTACAACCTCGTACTTTATAAATTCGATATCCTGAAGGTAAGTCTGACCAAGAGATACTCTTGCTATCGCTAATAAAGCGACCAGGTTCGGTCCAATCATTGGTGTTGTATTTGACTTGGATATCAAATTTACTTTGTATTGAGGTATCCCAACTAACAGCAACATCGCGACTCCCAATAAGCAATGCTCTAGGGGGAGCAATATAGTTTTTCGTTACAATAGATACTGGTGAGTATTCTGAGCAACCAAGTTCATTACAAGCTTTGACTTTATAGCTTCTTAAAGCTGCAGCGATGTTACCCCACTGAACTTCAACCTGTTCACCACTATAATCACTATCTTCAAAACGATAAGGCTCTGGTTGCGACCAGTCATTGTCGTTGACTTTTACAGCCAACTCGTAATATTGACTGTCTATAGTTTTATTCCAAGTGACCTTTATATTTTGCGAGTCAAGATAAACTCCTGGCGCCGCAGGTGCATCAGGTTTAGTACGGATAGTGATTTGTTCAGAGAACTGAGAATAGTTACTGCAACCAAGCTCATTACAAGCTTTCACTCTGTACTTTGAATTTCCACGAGGTTGGTTTATGAGTGTAAAAACGTTATCTTCAGTGGTATGTTGCTTCTTAATTGGCTGCTCATTCTGCCATTGGCTATGTGCTTCAACTAAGTAGCTCGTTGCAAAATCTACATTACCCCATTGCAATTGGACATCTCTGCCATTTACAACCAAAGTTGGTGTTGTAGGTACAGCTGGTATAGGTGGCTTAACAACTACCGTACCTTTATTTGACTGAAGTCCTTCATTATCTGTTACCCAAAAAGCAAATATATCGGTTGCAAACCGCTGGTTTGGAATATACTTAAATACCCCATGAGGTTTACCTGGTACTCTAACTAATTGACCATTATTGGTTTTATTATTTGTAATGCCCTGCGGTGACATAAACTGATAGGTGAACTGATCAAGTAAATTAGGGGATTTATTCGCTTCTGGATCGCGTACTAACTTGCTTCTGAAGTCAATCTCTACTCCCTCCAGTTCAGAAAGTGTTTGTTCAAAATCTTCTGCAACGGGAGCTTCATTTACGCTAATTATTGGCACAGATATACGATGAGTATTAGAAACACTTACACCATCGGTTACTTTGGCAAATATATTTAGTACATTTTCTTCGTAAAATGGGTCTATGGTAACCAAGCCACTTGCTTCATCAAATGTATAATACCCTGGCATATCTTGCACAACTAAGCTAAGCGCATCATTGTTACTGAAAGACCCTTTGTATCTAATGTATAAATCATTGATTGACAAACTAAACGCAGAGTCTTCTTGAACTGCAGCTATGTCATGATGGCGTATAATAACTGGCGAATCTTTGTGCTCTTTAATATCTATTGTAATATCGCCGCGCCCGGAGGGTGCACCATGTTCGTCATATACAAAGAAAAACACATTATCCCGACCTACAAATCCGCTTGGTGGGGTGTATTCAAATACATCATCTCGCGCCCCCGGCACATGTACAAAGCGACCACCTTTGTCTGTCCAACCACCATGGTCTTCACGAACCGCATTTTTTGAGAAGATATACTTAAACTCTTTCAATCTTGGATCATTCCTACCAAGGGGCCAAAAATCGAAATCGGGATCATGCATCATTCCGCGCATATAAATGGTAAATTTCTCGTCCTTAACAGACTCCCAGATAATTTGCCCCGCTTGAGGGTGATCATTCACCTCATTTACCGTGATTTTTAGCTCAAATGTACTCGAGAGATGCTTACCATCAAATAGTGTAATTGGAATGATTAGCTCGCCATTAAAATTGGTAATTGGGGTGATTGTGAGCCCGTCAAATGTATAGTTCTGCCCTTGGGTAACTTCGAGTGTGATATCTTCGGGTAATGAGTCTCTATCGATATAAGTAATGTGTTCAATATCGAGCGTGAACGAGGTATCTTCGTCCATCACCAATGGTTGTTGTGCTGTGATCTCAGGGGCTGTTTTATTTTCTTTTAAAACCGTGATCAGTACTTTGGCACTTGCGGTTGCCCCTGCGGAGTCCTTAATTACGTAGTCGATCACATCGCTACCATCAAAATCAAAGTAAGGCTGGTACTCAATTGCGTTACTTTTCACAAGCACTTGACCATGTTTTGCGCTAACTTGCGTAATGGTTAATGCATCGCCATCAACGTCACTATCATTGTCGAGCACGTAAACGAGTGTTGCTGTATTTGCGATTAAAGTCGCTGCGTCGTTTTTTGCTATCGGCGCATCGTTTACTGCGTTAACCGTAATGTAAGCAAGGCCTGTAACAGGGTTAGAGCGACCGTCGTAGAGCATGTAGGTAATTTCATCTTGCCCTGCAAAATTGGCGGGCGGAATATACTTTACTTGGCCGTTTGGCAGCAGTAACACTTCACCAAATTTTGCACTGACAGAGACTATTTTAAGCGTGTCTTTATCTGCATCTATATCGTTGCCGAGCAAATCTAATAGCGAAGTTTGATCTTCACTCAGAGTAATATGGTCTTCGGTAACAGTGGGCGCGCTATTGTCTTGCGCATTATCGCGCAGGTTTTTAAGCATAAATTGTAAATGGGTTGGAAAATCAAACCCCGCCGATAGCGCAGGCTTAGCACTTGCACACAGTAAAAAAAGTGCGCAGCTTAAAATAACTCTAGTTGCGGTCATCCCTTAAAAATCCTTTTATTATTATTTAATCCAACAAGGGGTTTTACCACATAGAGGATGTTCTGTTTTTTCTAGTTTTACGGCTCTGTTATGATCCTGAGCAATATAACTTTGATTTCGAATACAGCTGTTATTTTGAATTATATACACTGGTTTACTACCATGGCTACTCAGGCGATTAGCCTCGCTGTTTAAATCAGAAAATGTGAAATATTCACCTACGTTTTTAAAGTAAGATAGGACTGGATAACCATAATAATCTTTATACGGGTCAACTTTACACTCAGGATCTAAGAAATATAGAGACGAGAAATTTTCGGTAGTGCTAGGAGAATAAAAAACAATCGTTTTCGTTCCTTCAACTGGAGAGTAATAGTATGTGTTATTCGCCGCTGATAATATTTTACCCACTTTAGTCACCCCATCCCCTTTATATAACCATGCGCCACCTGAACCTGTTGACTTATTACTATTTGTGCTGAGTGAGAGGCTTTGCACTTGCTCTACATCGGCAATTGCTTCACAGCGCCCAGCAGATTGCACTGATACCAACTGCTCTTTAGACACCGCCGTTACCAACAAGCTATACATTGCTTGCCCTTGAAGGGAGTTTAAATTAATCGCCCAGTGATTTTGCTTATCGCTGTTTACACAACTAGGAACGGCATGGGTTTTAGGTTCAGATAAAGTAAACGTTGCTACATCACCTGATACATTCAATTCGGCCACAGTGGATGCAGCCATGGCTGCGCAAGGGGCTAATAAAGTAAAAAAAGCAGTGCTAAGGTATCGCATAAAGTAGGATTCTTGTTGTTTGTTAGTCGGGTGAATTAATATGGTATTTCGCCGGTTGACGCGGCCTGTATTATTTAATAATACAGGCGCTTTCGCCGCACAGGTCATGTGGCTTTGTGACCACTTTAACTGCTGCAGTGTAATCACTCGCAACTCTATTCGAGTTGGTGCAAGTATAATTAAACTCATGATATGGAGGTATTTGCTCAAGATAAAACACAGGTATATTCCCTTTTGTATACAGCCTATTTTCAGATTGAGACCCGCTTGTATGGTAAATATATAAATCTAAACGTCTACTGTAAGATGGAATGCGATAGATCGTTCCGTCAACATAAGCATCACCAGTACACTGAGCGTTTAAAAATAGCATGTTTTGATTGTCTTCATACAGCGTATAACTATCCGCACCTTTTCTTCCGTCATCAGGTACGTAGTAGTAACTATTATGCTGGGGCATGGCTACAATATTCCCTAATTTAGTTACTCCATCGCTTTTATACAGCGCCGGCCCCTGTGCTGTTTGTGCTGTTTGGCTTACATTGAGTGCTAAATATGCCGCCTGCTCTACATTTGGCAATGCTTCACAACGGTTTGCAGATGTCACATCTACTTCCATTCCTTTCGATACCGCCGTTACCAGCAAGCTATACATCGCCTGCCCCTGTAGGGAGTTTAAATTAATCGCCCATTTATTTTGATTATCACTACTTACACAGCTAGGAACTGCGTGAGATTTTGGATCAGCTAGCGTAAAGATGGCTGTTTCACCTTGTACCTCTAACTGCTTAATTTTTGATGCAGCATGGGATAATAAAGGGATAAATAAAATAGTTAGTAAGATAATCAGACGATACGTCATTGTATAAACTCTCAATAATTTAAATTAAGTTTTTCAACCCAAGTTGATTAACTTTATGTATTTACCATCACGAATGAGCACTAATTTGTGTTTGGGTATTTACCTACAGCAAGACTGCTATAACGGCCATCTCGCTGGTATAGCGTTAGTAGTATCGATGCGTTAATTACTATAAACGGTTACTTTTTTAACCAACTCAACGTTTGTGTCAGCAAAGCAACTTTTCTCGCCCTCAATGAGCACAGGTGTTGCACTGTCAAATGCGCCTAGCAAAATACTGAACATATTGGTGCTACCTTTGGCGTGTAAATCAATTAACCAGTGGTCAAGCTGCTGTGAGCTAACACACGCAGCGGCTGTTATCGCATCACGCTTTGGGTGGGTTTTAAATAACACTGTGTCGTTTTTTATTTGCACATCGGTTACTAAGTACTGTTGTTGCGTGCCAAAACAAGCCCAGCTCGCCAAAGCAGTCAACACAAGTAATAAAGTTTTCATTTTTTGCATCACTATTAAATAGGTTCTTCAGTCACTTTAAGTCGTTATGCAAAATAGTTTAGACGGGTATAAGCAGGTGGCATAACGGCTGAGCACCTGATTTAACTGCAGCTAAAAAAGCAATTCTCGACTAGAAAAAACAAAATGGGAACAACGGCTGACAATGGTATCGTTTTAGGTAAAAAAAGCAACAATGTATTTCCTTATGGTACAAATATTTAGCAGTCATAGAGCCGTTAATCAGTGCTATCTCTACATCAGTCAAATATTTACATCGACCTATGTGGATGATTTTATACCGCCTCAATAACATTTCCACAATTATAGAAATATCTTGCTTTTTTAAAATACTCCTCATACACTACCAAGCATGAAAATTGAACAAGCAGCCACGCAGTTGGCTGAGCTGGGTCATGTTACTCGGCTCGAAATATATCGTATTTTGGTTCGTGCAGGTCAAAATGGCTTGGCGGTGTCGGCTATCCAGCAGCAATTGGATATTCCGGGCTCTACCCTGTCTCACCATATCTCACGCTTGGTTAAAGTGGGTTTAGTGAGTCAAACCCGCGAAGGCCGTGTGCTGCGTTGCCAAGCACAGTATCAACAGCTCGAAGGGCTTATTGCCTTTTTATCTGAAGAGTGTTGCGCCGATAGCTGCTAAAAAATTTAATCTATATTTCGATAATTCTAGAAATATAAAAACAGGAGAAGGTGATGTTTACCTCAACACAATGGCAAAGTGCCATCGAATTTTTTATTGGTGCCTTTATAGAACTGGGCATCCTATTTGTGCTGATCAGTTTTATTGTGAGTATCGTTAATCATTACTTACCCATGAATAAGGTACGCACCTTGCTGTCGGGTAATAAAGGCTATGGTATTGCGATGAGCTTGGGGGCCATTACCCCCTTTTGTAGCTGCTCTACTTTGCCCATGATGGTGGGATTGCTTAAAGCCAGAGCTGCATTTGGCCCAGTGATGGCATTTTTGTTTACGTCACCACTGCTTAACCCATTTATTGTAGCGTTATTTTGGGCCACTTTTGGGGCATATAAAAATAACAAGACAGCCATTTTTAAATTAACAAGGCAACGAATAAATTGCACCCGTTACTTTGATATTTCTACTTAAAAAGCGCCTCTTCAATCTACTTTTTGCTTTTATCCGAGAAATTTGGCGTTAATTGCAAAGTGCTAGGCAGAGCTCTACCTACTTTGACAGCATGATTGTGGTTACGAATTTAGGGTTGTCACGTGGTTTAGCCGAAAAGCTGCTCGCAATGACTAATGCCAGTTCGCCGTTTTACTTCTAAATGCGTGTAATAACCATCCAGCTTATTGGGTCGCCCTACTGCGCCTTTGAACACTTTGGTAAATTGCGTGGTGAGCTTTAGCCAGTTTTCAGGGGCGATGTTTAGTCTCTCTAAAATAGGGAGAGTGCGCTGCTCTATGTATCCGCGTTTGTCTTCTCGCATACAACGACCTGTGAGTTCCACTAACTCTAAGTATGACTTTAACTCAAAGGGGAGCCCTTTGGGCATGTGTTTTCTGGGGCTGCCTACAAAACGGGCGAGTTGTTTGGGTTGTTTTGCATCTTTGGCGGCTGTAATTCGCTTTTGTACGCTGGTGTGCTCAGACTCTTCTGGGGTTTTTGCCATTTTTGCTCTAATGGGATTTAGGTCTACATACGCCATGCATGCAGCTACTGCGGCTTCATCTAGCAGTGCTTGGGATTTAAACCGCCCTTCCCAAAATCGGCCTGTGCAGTTATCTTCTTTATTGGCTTTTCTGGCTATATCTTCATTAAGTACTCGCATAAACCAACTGATATCCGCCAGTCGTTCACGATAATCGGCAATGGTACGATTTAAAAAGAATTGCTGTGCCTTATCTAGCTTGTCGCCTTGTAGATATTTTTGGGTAAGCAGCGTACCTTTAAATAATTTGTGCCAACGTATAAGTATGGCTTTATCATTCAACCGTTTTGCTTTTTTATCATCTACATACAACACAATATGCGTATGGTTACTCATCACCGCATAGGCACATACATCAATACAAAATACTTTGGCCAACGCCAGCAGTTTGTCTTCTACCCATTGTCTGCGATGCTCATAGCTTTTGCCTGTTATCGAGTCATCACCACACAAAAATGCACGGCGAACACACCGTGATATGCAGTGATAATACTTGGTATCAACAAGACTGACCTGTCTTTTACGTGCCGTTGCCATCGAAGCTGCCTACCTTTTAATCAGATAAATAAAAGATAGGCAATGAATGAAAAATATACAAATAAAAGTGGGTGTCTAGTTAAATTTTGTCCCATTTATTTTTATTGAACGTTTATTGTTAGCACCTAAAGCTACTCCCAGAACTATTCAACTTGAGCCAATAAAGCCAAACCATTGATTTAAAAGCTTATTAATTTATATTTGTCCTTTTTGATACAAAAAGAAACATTCATATCAGAAATGCTAGAAAGTAGATCTCGGCAAATTAAAGTGATGCCTTTATTGTATAAAATTAAAAGGAACAATTATGAAGTGCAAAACAACAAAGCTATCAATGCTCTTAAGTGTAATATTTTCTAAGATAATATCCGCACAACCTCTCGACCATGGCTCAGAACTTTCTGGTAATTCTGCTCTAGAAAACAGTAGGGTTACCCCTCAACTTTCTTTCATAATCTCAACTGGGACTGGTGCTACCTTCTCAATATATGGAACTTACGTTGATATTCAAAGAAACCGCAATACACATACGCGTCATGAAAAGCATGCTCACGTACTAAATCGAGCCAAAAAAATAGGCTTACTAGCTAACCGAATAAATCAGTAATGATTTACTTGGGTAGTGTCCGAGCCCGTTGTATTTCAATCATGGTCTATAGACCCAAAAGATATGAGAGTTAACGAAGATTGTGGCCCTCTTATCAAAGTATTATAAATAAAACTATCATAAAGGAAATAAGATGAAAAAAGTAAGCAGCTTAGCATACTGGACATTTGCATCAGTATTGACCACTTCTGTAGCTACAGCTAAAACAGAAGACGCTTTTGAAAGCTCGAGCTTTCCAATTAACCAGCCACATTATTTTGATGAAAATGACAGTTTGTCAGGTGGCATTGGGACAAGCGCTTTTGATCCTGTGTCTGTAGCAGTCGCAATCGTGATTGGTGCATACCAGATATATCAAAAGCAAGAGCAAATAGATCAGGATGCGGAATTTTATAAAACAAGTCTGGCCCAGCATCAAAAGTTTGCTACCGAGACTATTAGTTTGCTTAATCAAAACTTAGATTTAACAAAAAAAGTTCTCGACAAAATTGATGAGCAAAACTTTAAAGCTGCGTATCAACGCGTAAGCGAGTTCAAAAGAGACTTTAATATATATTTAGGAGATATTAAACACCCTGAGGATAGATACAAAATAAGCAGGCAAAAAGATATTGAAAAACTAGAACGCTATACCAAGTTAGCAAGCGATATTATTACTATCTATGACACCGCAAAAAACACCAACCTCCTGCAAGAAGAGCAGGTTATTACTTTTATTTCTGATTTATTAATGATGGCTCATAGCTTCTATGTTGAGGCTGGGTTTCAAGAGGTCAGGCGTGAAGAAGAAGATGGCTTAACCAAAGATAAAATGGAAGTATTGGCTGACTATGTCTCTGATCAAATGATTGGCATGTTCGAGACACCGAATCACAAAGGAACAACGCTAGTAGATATTCTAAATCACATCGTAGTTAATATTCCTGCATATTCAGTTGAAATTACGCGCAATTATTTAAGAAGCTCTACAGAACAGAGGAAAAATATTTTTAAAAATGACTATGACGTGAGTTACCTACCTATCCTCAATGGAAGTAATGTTACTGCGAAACTACTTGATGGCGCGTTTGTAAATAAGGTTTCTGGGTGTGTCTATAAAGTAAATCCATACTTTAAACATGGACTTTATGGTTACAACATATGGAGCCAGAGAGAAGCTAGAATGAACTTTGAAATTAAAGGAAGTGCTTTTAGTCATCTGATTGGCTCTGCTGGTTATCTATTCAAAAGAGAACCACAAAATTGTGACTTCCCATACAGTGAAGACAACTCTTCAGCCGTTAATCATTTTTTGAAAAACAAATTAAATTTTAATGATTATCCTGAACTAGTTATGCCAGTTTATATTAAGGAACTAAATGAGGTTTATAAACCATTGAGTAACTCTATGCGATCAATTCTTGATATGTATGATTACAAATATGGCGATAGAACTTGTTATTACCAGAGACAAAAATGTGGAAAAGTGGAGTATATAGACAAACTAGCAGTGATTAAAACGAATATTGCAGCTCCTTATGATGCAAAAGTGTATGTACCTGAGCTTGAGCTCTCTGTATCTGTTAACGACAAAGGCACTCCAATCGCGAGCTGGGCACTAAAAGGCAACCCAGAATATGATTACCAGCCACAGTGCGCTATGTATAGAAATGGAATATACACAGGTAATATTCCAAGCTCACAAACCAATTGGGGACTCGGGAAACTATTTAAAAATGAGACTGTGTATTTATCATGCAAAGTCACCTTTGATTATGGCTCAGGTTACGAGCATACAATCAATGTCAACTCTCCGCGCTATACTCATACCCATGAATCAGCTCTAGATGAGCTAATGGGTGATGTTTTGGATATTAATGTGACAAGGAATGATAAGGATGAAACGGCCATTTATGATTCTTCTAGTAACAATTTTAAAGGGTTGATTGAAGGGAATGTAGATTTCGTGCCAGGGCGAAGAGGGCTTCCTGATCAGGCGATTAGATTCAATGGCGCTGGTAGAATCGTATTTCCCGCATTTAATAATTATTTATTCGGTAGTAATTTTACGGTCAGTTTATGGGCAAAAAGAACCGGAGGGTTTGATAGCTATGCAGGCTTAATAAACACAGGTTATGCCAGCACAGGCCGCTGGGAAATAAGAATGGGCTCAGAAAATAGTGGGCAAAATATAGGTGGTGGCGTAGTCACCCAAAATGACCCTTCAGTGTGGGATCATTCACTTTTATCCATAAGCAACAATGAATGGCATCATATTGTAATGACTTACAATGGAGAAGATGTGAGGTTCTTTATTGATGGAGTTGAGCAATATGGCCGAGACCAACAAGGTACACCCGATTTTGGACCTGTGGTGTATAAGGATAAGCCTTTAATCATTGGCCAGGCTGGCTGGGGAACCATGAATAATCCCGAGTATTTTATTGGAGAAATTGACGACATTAAGGTATTTAGCCGCGCTATCGAACTCATTGAAGTCAAAGCGCTACATTTAGCTAGAGACTTATATGAATAATTTCAATAAATTAAAAGACACTTTGTAAGCTAAGACGAACCAGCGAGCACTTCGCTGGTTCATCTAGTAAGTAAAAAGTAACAAACCAACCATAATTAAACGCCTTTCACATATTTAATACCGCCTCAATAACATTTCCACAATTATAGAAATATCTTGCTTTTTTAAAATCCTCCCCATACACTACCAAGCATGAAAATTGAACAAGCAGCCACGCAGTTGGCTGAGCTGGGTCATGTTACTCGGCTCGAAATATATCGTATTTTGGTTCGTGCAGGTCACAATGGCTTGGCGGTGTCGGCTATCCAGCAGCAATTGGATATTCCGGGCTCTACCCTGTCTCACCATATCGCACGCTTGGTTAAAGTGGGTTTAGTGAGTCAAACCCGCGAAGGCCGTGTGCTGCGTTGCCAAGCACAGTATCAACAGCTCGAAGGGCTTATTGCCTTTTTATCTGAAGAGTGTTGCGCCGATAGCTGCTAAAAAATTTAATCTATATTTCGACAATTCTAGAAATACAAAAATAGGAGAAGATGATGTTTACCTCAACACAATGGCAAAGTGCCATCGAATTTTTTATTGGTGCCTTTATAGAACTGGGCATCCTATTTGTGCTGATCAGTTTTATTGTGAGTATCGTTAATCATTACTTACCCATGAATAAGGTACGCACCTTGCTGTCGGGTAATAAAGGCTATGGTATTGCGATGAGCTTGGGGGCCATTACCCCCTTTTGTAGCTGCTCTACTTTGCCCATGATGGTGGGATTGCTTAAAGCCAGAGCTGCATTTGGCCCAGTGATGGCATTTTTGTTTACGTCACCACTGCTTAACCCATTTATTGTGGCGTTATTTTTGGCCACTTTTGGGGCAAGCCTAACCATCACCTATGCTTTTTTTGTGATTCTAATGGCGTTTTCCTCTGGTTTTTTGCTGCAATACTTCGGCTTTGAGCGTTATATTCGACCCGAATTATTTATCGACCAGCCTAATGCCAGTACCCAATGTGGTAGCAACTCATCAGCATCATCATGCGGGGATACAAACGCAACATGCACACCTGCTGCTACTTGTGCACAGCCAAAGCAATCTAAGCTCTCGCTAGGTATCACACTCTTTAAAGGGGCACTCTCACAACTCAAAAGTATGTTGCCCTACATGATCTTAGGTATAGCCATTGGTGCTGTTTTGCATGGCTTTGTACCCAGTGAGCTGTTTGCTTCTCTTAGCGGCATGCACACCATTTTACTTATCCCTGTTTGTGCACTGGTTGGTACCTTTTTATATGTCAGAGCGTCAACCATGATCCCCATTGCTGCCTCTTTGGTTGCCAAAGGCCTGAGTATGGGAGCAGTTATGTCTTTAACCATTGCAGGAGCTGGGGCGAGTTTGCCAGAGATGATCATGCTTAAAAAGCTCTTTTATTGGCCGCTGCTGCTGGCGTTTATTGCGCTTATTTTTATCACTGCTTGCCTTACCGGTATGAGCATCGAACTACTTAATTTACAACCTTAGGGAGCAACATCATGGCACAAGTACATATCGATACTGATTTTGATGGCGGCGCAATTGAAGTATTAAGCGCCAAAAATGCACAAAACATCTTGCTCAATATCAAAAAAGACAGCCAAGCATGTACAAAGCAATGGTTTTATTTTGCTGTACAAGCAACGCAAAGTGAGTTGCACCATGTTGTTATTGCTAATGCTGATGAGGCTAGCTTTGCCAACGCATGGCAGGGTTATCAAGCTTTTGCCTCATACAACAACCAAGATTGGTTTAGGGTAAACACGCACTACCAAAATGGTCAATTACTGATTGAGCATCAAGCAACAGAGCACACGGTGTATTACGCCTACTTTGTGCCTTATACACAAGCGCAACAGACTAAGCTAAGCCAAAACATGCAATCATGTTCGAACATAAATGAGCAAAACATAGGTTACTCCGTTCTCGGTCAAGCTATTAAACTAACTACTTTTGGCAATACTCGCTCTGATGCAAAAAAAATATGGATCATCGCCAGACAGCACCCAGGCGAAACCATGGCGCAATGGATAGCCGATGGATTACTTAATCACTTTTTGAGCAATGCCGAGCAATTTACACAAGAAGCGCACAATATACGTTTTTTTGTGGTGGCCAATATGAACCCTGATGGCAGCAATTTAGGCAACCATAGAACAAATGCCGCGGGTGCCAATTTAAATCGCCAATGGCTAACACCCGACTTAAACACCTGCCCAGAAGTATATTGTGTAAAACAAGCGATGGAAGCAACAGGTGTAGATTTGCTGGTTGATGTTCATGGTGATGAGCAACTTGCTTACAACTTTATGATGGTTGAAGGCCAGCACCCGGTTGGAGAGTCAATAAAAATAGCGCTTGCCAAACGCAATCGCCATTTTCAATTGCGCTATGATTACGCCAATCAACCTTGCTCGAATAAAACCGGCTGCTGTGGACCGTCAGCCGATAAAACATCGCCTTGTGATACCCCCTGTAAATCGGCAGCTACGGCGACATCCTATGTGTATCAACAGTTTGATGTGCCAGCAATTTTACTTGAAACATCGTTTAAAGCGCTCAATACCCAGCATAATCAAACGGCATGGGACCATATTGCTTGTCAAAACTTAGGGGCAGACCTACTTGAGGTATTACACGCGCAATTTACCTAGCGCTTCACAACTTATACCGCAGGTACGCCTTTTTTACTTCACAAGGCGCATTATAAAATGCGCCTTGTGCCTAAAGTAAAACTTGTTTACTCGAAGTAAATCAAGCAATAACGCAAATTAGTTCAAGACAATGTGCTCATTGCCCAACATAGCGATAATCATAAAAAGTATCTGTGGATACTTCATTAATTTCTGTAAAAAATGCAAAGCGTCCCTTCATAGCAAGCGCTTGCTGTTTTAACAACACCGAATCGTTGATATTAAGAAAGCTAAAAACGAGCTTAAGCTCATGAATAGATGCGGTAAATACGGGGGAAAACGACGCTGTATTGACTACTTCAATCGTTTTAATGTAGCCATTATTTTTGTCGTAGATGAGCGAGCCTTTTAATACTTTGCTTGCATCTTCTCCCAATTCCTCAATTTTTACATCAAAATTTGCATATACATACTGTCTATCCTGCGCAGTAAACTTAAGTGTATCAAGCTGGATCAGCGATCGTAGTTTAACTGAAAACTGTTGCTGCTCTTTGCTCGCCAGCTCTTGTTTATGCTTAACGAACTCTATACTTTGTTGCTGCGACGGTTTTTGCTCATTAATGCTCAGCAATTGCCATTGTTTGGGGCGCTCTAGTGAGGGATCAAACAACTCAATCCGGTTCGTGATATTCCCTTCTTCATCTTCAAAACGTTCAACACGATATGACCAGTCTTGTGGTTGCGTACGCTCAAATTTGTCAATGGCTAGCTCAACTCTCTCCTTTAATGCAGTTAATGTGGAGTGGGGCTCAAAAGTGCTCGCAAATGACAATCCTGAACAAGTTAACGATATTACAAATAATACAAAATGCGCTTTCATAGCTTGATACCTACTTTTATGATCTTAAGAGCAGCCAGCTCAATGTTATGAGCTGCATAGAACTTACTGTTGCGATGCCTTGACGGCTTGAGCAAGGCTTAAAATATCCATACCTTTACCAAGCTCAAACTGCATCAAAGCTAAAAAGCTATGCATTACAAGCAGCATTTGTTGGTAGCTATGCGACTCAGAGGTAATCTGAGCTTTTGCGGCAGCTAAGCCTAATTTTTCATAAGTCAGCAGCAACTCAACTGAGCGCTCTTCGGGTGTTTTTTCTCTCGCTTTGGGCTCATACCCCAGTGCTAACACCACCTCTTCAGCCATTGTCCACACTGACCATGGGTTTTGTCCCGTAATAACGTTGCCATCACGACTCACCTGTTCAAGATAGTCAACACCGGCTTGAAACTGCGCCCCTTGCTCTATTAGCTTATCTTCCAATAAAAATGGGAATACCTCTTGCGCATCCGGAATCAAAAATAACTCTTCTTGATTAGTAAACGCACTTATTTTTTTCTCGGCTAACAGCATCTTGCCGTTGTCTAATTGCACATTAAGTAAAGCAACAGGCCCATGACAAACAGCACTTACAACTTTATTGCTTTGATACAAAGCTTTGGTGATCCGCTTAATATCTTGGTTATCTGCAAAATCATACATCGTCCCCTTTCCGCCAACATAATAAACTGCTTCGTATTCATCAGGGTTAATTTCGGCCAAGGGGATAGAGTTTTCGACCTTGTTTTGAATTGCTGGGTCATTTAAAAACGCATAATCATATTCCCCCATATCGTCTCCATCGAGTACCACAGGTGGCTTACCGCCTTTAGGGCTGGCGATATCAACATCAAAACCATTAGCGCTAAATACCCAGTAAGCGCGCGCAAGTTCAGTATGCTCATAACCGGTTGCTTTGCCATTCCACATAGTATCTGCACTGGTTACAACCGCGAGAATTTTTCCTCTGTACTCGGGAGTACCTTCATTCAAATAAGACAGGTCGCTTGTCTGAGCCTGTTTTATTGCTTGAAAGTGCGCTTTATCAGGCAGCAACGATTTCAAATACGCTTTTGCACCTGTTAATGAGCCCCAACCAAGTACAAATAAAACGATGATACTTATAATTATTTTCTTAAGCATGATGATTTCCTCACGTGTCAGTTGAGGTATTTTTGCAAGTGATGAGTGAAATGAATGTGAAATCAGGCAGATATGGGGCAGTGCTCAGCTAAGCTGGCAAACGCTTAGTTCAACGGGTGCAAACTGGCTGAACAGTAGGCCATGACCAATTACAATTTTGTTTACCAACAGGACATTGCGCGCTGTTGGTAAACAAATATGACCTTAACTCGAAGTAAAAAGTAACCGACTTATTTAAATCAAGTCATTACCCCAAGTTTGAGTAATTATTGCGTTTTAAAGTGTTGTAAACTTTGCAGTAGCGCTTCGCTCTCTTCTTGTAGCTGCCCGCCAGCTGTGTTAGCCGTTTGCATCAACGTAGACGTATTATGAGACAAGTCTTTTGTTGTAACGATGTTCTTTGAAACATCTTCAAGCACCGTTGATTGCTGATGAGTTGCCGTTGCAATTTCAACCGACTGCATTTGAATTTGCTCTACTTGAGCGGTTAATTCCGTCAGCTTTTGGTGGATTGCCTGAGCATGTTGCACACTATCTTCTGCCTGAGAACGATTAACCACCATTGCCTCTAAAACTCTTTTCGTATTTTCTCGCAACGAATCAATGATCGTTTGAATATTATGCGTAGACTCTTGCGTTTGCTTAGCCAGCGTTCTTACTTCATCTGCCACCACAGCAAACCCACGACCATGCTCACCCGCTCTGGCGGCTTCAATTGCCGCATTAAGTGCCAGTAAGTTAGTCTGATCAGCAATGCTGCCAATCACATCAAGCACTTCACCAATACGGTCACTGCTTTCATTCAACTCGTTCAATAGCACTTCGTTGTCTCTGAAACTCGATGCCATTTGATTGATTTGCTGATCAGCTTGCGTGGCAAGGTTCATACCGTGCTCTACTTGCCTTTTCACTTCTATGGTCGCATCACTTGAGCTTTGAGAGCTGCGACTAATTTCACTCACTGCATGAGATAACTCAGTGGTTGCTGTTGCCACCATATCTAACTGAGCGTCTTGCTCTTTAACCGCTTGCTCCGCTTTAACCATCATCTGCTGCATATTGGCACTCGATGCAGACACTGAGTTTGACACACGCAAACTATTTGCAACTATTTCATTGATATTATCAACAAAGTCGTTAAATAAACTGGCAACTTTGCCTATTTCATCGTTACTTTTAACGTCTAAACGTTGCGTTAAATCACCATCACCACTAACAATACGCGCCATAGCATTTGTTACTTCTTGTAATGGCTTTAACCCAAGTCTGATAGACCAAGTAAGCACTAACGCAATGGCAATCAGTAATACCACTGTCATCAAAATCAACTGCCAAATTGCATTGTTGATTGGTTCATCAATTTTTGCTTGCGGGTAAAGTAAAACTAAACGCCAATTCATCATTGGCTCATCCATATCGACTTTGATCACCGCAGCCAAATAATCTTTATGCTGCCATTGCACAGAAAAGTACGACAAATGTTCAGACAAGTTATTCAGCGCGTTAAAGCCGCTATTGCCTGTTAATGTATTCAATTCTTGTAAGTTTCTGTTTTCAGGTTGTAAATTCGTATTGGGCGGTAAAGTGATCAATCGCCCATCATCTTGATATAAGAATGCATAGCCAATACCTTGATATTTCGTATTATTAGTAACCTGTTTTTGGATTGCTTCAAGCTTTAAATCAATCCCTGCAATCGCAATTCTTCTGCCTTGCGAGTCAAGTACTGGTTTAGAAATAGCCGCCGACACAACTTGTGTTCGACTGTCTTCAAAAGGTTCATTCACAACTCCCCTTCCCTGTGCTTCAGTTAATCGCCACCAAGGAATATCCGTGATCGGTCGAGTCATTACTTTTTGCGGTATGCGGCCACTTTCGTCCCAGTATTCTCGGCTACGCTCCGGGCTATAAAACACACTGATTATCTCTGGCTCGCTATTCACAATTCGGGTCAAAAACTGATTAACATCAGCATATTGGGGCTCTGAGTCTAAAGGTGCCCAAGCTTGAGTACGACTACTTAACCAGTTTTGCATGGTCGTTGAGTCAAATGCAGTCTGCAACACTTTGTAGCGACTTAAAAACAACTCTTCTACATTGCTCGCTTCAGTCTCTATTGCGCGCGCAATCCCAGACTTTACGCGCTCTGTGCTCTGTTGTTTTATGCGATTTACTGCGATGATAGACAAAATAATAAATATCACTGAAACAATAGAGCAAACACTGAGCACTAATCGCCATGTGAGAGAAAATTTTTGCAACGGTTCTCGTTGAGAGTTATTCATAAAAGTTACCTAATACTACGTAGATAGTTTGAGTGTCATTAATCGCTCTATCATTACTCTTGTTTTACTGCACCTAAGTTAACGAAAGCGCGATTAGAAAACAACGTAACCAATAAGGGAACAAAATTATTGCACTCAATTGTTTAAATAAAAAGAATTTTTGTGTAACAGCAGGTTTTTTTATGATTATTGCGGGTGCTGAATATACGATATTCGTGTTTAAGCTAGCGCAGCTAACAGCTGCTGACTTGAATTAGTAACGCAGGTCATTCACCGTTCGGTCATTGCGTGGTATGCCGTATAAGCGTTCCTATCCAAAAAGCTGCGGGAGTATAGCAAGAGCAAAAGCGCAAGAGAAGGTACAAGAATAAAAATTTAAACCCAAAAACCACAACAAAATACAAGCCATTGATTATTAGTAAAAAAGCAAATATACAACTAAAGCCACACAGCTATTCACTCTGTTTGAGTGCATTGTTATTCACATTAATAACTAGTAATACCATGTTATCTAGCAACTTTTTTGATCACACGGCTACCTACGTTTAAAAACCATCAAATATTTGTCTGATCAACGCTCAATCTACCACAAACCAAAAACTCGTTTACTTTTGTTAAGCAAAACAAATAATTCCCCTACTCAGGGGTACACTTTATCTCAATCAACGCATTTGGCTCATCAAAATGCAACTTAGGAAACTGATCTACGAGTCGCTGATAGAGCGCTTGGTGTTTGTTTTTTATTTTATACATTGCATCAATGTGTGTATCGTTTATTGGTGTATGGTCAATAAGGCTTGCAAGTGCGTTAGAGGCAAGCTCAGCATTTGGATCTTCATGATTATTAAGCGAATGCAATTTAAACCATAAGGGATCTATGTCTTTGTCACTGCTCGTTAACGGCACACCTTGGGATAACAAGTATGGAATGAGTTCATCAACCATACGTTTTGAGGTTTTTGGGTTTCGTAGGGCTTTTTCAAATACTTGGGTTATTAACGAAAATCCTAATGCGTTGGTATTTGCCAAATTATACTGTTGCTCAACTAATAACAGTTTTTGCTGCTCTATAGGCAAGCGAAATATCATCGAGTAAAAGTCACTGTTTTTTGGAGTGAGCTTGTGCTCTATTAGGGTTTTAAGTTGATCTACGTTAAGCCTTATTTCGCTATACAGCTGTTCATGTAGCACCATCGATTCAAAGCTATCTAACTCGTTTAGTGCAGTTTTAATTTTTGGCAAATTGGTCATTACCGCTTCAAAGTCTGTTAGCTCATCGAGTGTCAGATGGTGATCACGGAGCTTTGAGGATAATGACGTGTAACCATATACAAAGGTTTTTTCTGGACAAAGATAATCGCCAATTACCTGCCAATGCTTGCCCAATTGAGTGGCTAGAGCACTTGCATTTATTTGCCTAATTGAACTGCTTGAAGCTGCCCTTTCTTGGTCACAATGATCGGCCGCATTAGGTTCTGTTTGTAATGCTAAGTACTGCTGCGCTAGTTGTGCCATTCGCTGCTCAACAGCTGGGATAGCCTTAAATGCGTTTGAAGAGAGGTTTTCAGCACGCCAACTAGATTGGTCGTCATTGATGCCCATAAGGGTTTGTTTAAAAAAAAACTGGCTGACCCACTTTCCAGTCCATCAAAATACACAGGTGCAAGGTCAAACATCGCTTTTAATAGCTGCCGAGCTTGTTGTTTTCCAAAGCTACTGAGCAAGACAACGTTATTGCTATCTCTTAATGGATGCTCAAAAAACACTTGGTTCTGAGAAAATTTTTGCAGTCGTTCAATAACGCTAAGCGACTTCTGCAAATCTGTATCCCCTAGTGCTTGAGTTAGGGCTCCTAGCCAAAGTTTCAGCTCAGTGTCAGGGTAAAAGTTGAGCTGTTTATTAATGTCAAAGCCTTCAACATATGTGTTTACCCCGTAATCCTCAAGCGCTTGTAGACTTGGTCTTTCTGACCCCAAGGAGAAGCTATAGTCTAGACCTTCAATAAACTGAGTAAGTTCTTCATGTTTTTCATGATATTGAGACAAACCATTGACTTGCTTAATCCACAGCATCGCTTTGTCATAGCCGTATAAGGCAGCAAGCGTTTGTGCAATTTGGTATTTATCTACCCCCTGAAAATACCAATTTACCGCTTTTAAACCAATAAAATTAAATTTTATCCAAGCAGCGCTTTGCTGTGCTTGCTCAAATGCCTCACACCTTACACTCTCTTTGTGGTTAGTTTCTTCGAGTAAGGTGGGTGGCTGGTTTTGTATCTGCCTAGGGTTGTGTGAATCAGTAACTTGGCGTACATCATTAACAGCTTGAGATCCAATAGAGCTTTGCTCTGCTGTTGAAATGATGAAATAAAGCAAAGCGCAAAAAGTGAAGAATAAAAACAATATAATTATTTTTCTTTGCTGCATGTATGAATAAGTCCATTTATATAAGGTGATGTCACTAAGTCGCTAATACTGCATGCGCGTTTCTAAAAAAGCAACTACCTTCAGCTCAATATACCAAAGGCAGTTTCACTTATTTTACAGACCAAGCTCTTTTATCTGCTCTGCTGCACGTACTCCACTTCTTACAGCACCTTCCATATAACCGAGGTATAATGTGTCGGTATGTTCTCCCGCAAAATAGATGCGCCCAACCGGGTTGTAAAACAACTTCCAATACTCACTCACTTGCCCCGGACCGTACGCTAAATAACCACCTTGAGTCCATTGCTCGTTAAGCCAATTTTGTGCCTTCGCTTCAATAAAATGCTGCGACGAGCCTGGATACATTTGCTCAATTTCATCTAAACGAGCAGCAATAATCTGCTGATCAGTCCAATGTTTTTGCATTTCACTAAAATCACCCGATGTGTAAGCGATTAAAATCCCGCCTACTCCACCTTGTCGCTCGGTTGTCTCCCATGTCCAGCCCGTTGGGAGGCTAGCCACAGCAGTGTCTCCACCTAAATTTTTATCAAGCCAAAAACGTTTACTGTATCGCAACAGTACTTTGGAATGCGTTCCATAATTAATATTATCAGCGGCTTGGGTTAACGTTACTGGTAAAGCAGGTGAAAATTCAATTTTATTCAAAACTTTTAAAGGTACTGTGACAACAATAACATCTGATATATATTTTTTTTGTGGCGCTGTAGTGACCGTTATTTTATTGTCGACTTGCGCTATATTTGTAACGGGCTCATTTAATATTATATCACCATTGATATTATCTGAATAAGCATTGGTTATAGCACGCCCGCCCTTTAAGAATCGAAATGATTCAACATCATCGTCGGATACATTTTGGTATACCTTGGCATAGTGAGCCAAATGTAATAATGATAAACTGCGTGGCTCGTCAAACTCACCACGTACGAATTGCTCGGCCATTTGCTTTGCGATAGGGTTTAGCTGTAGATTATCCAGCCAATTTTGTACCGTGATAACATCATACTCTTTTGCTAAAGCAAGCTGCGACGGGTTTTCTGGATCTGGCACCGCAGCAGCTAAAGTTTTCATGCTATCTTTAAAGCGAAGGTAATCATTTACAACGGTTTTATCGTAATTGTTATCAAAGTCAGTATAACTGATCAGTTGATTGTCAATATAATAAGCGCCTTCCTCAACATTGTCATCGTAACCCACATCTGCGAGTTCTACATTAAACAATGAAGCATAACGATGAAGCTCAGTATGTACGGTTTCGCCGTCGATTAGTTCACCACCAATTTCCCCCGTTTGAGTGCCCATATCGATTGTTGCAACTCGCCCGCCAATTCTGTCTCTTGCTTCAAGTACGGTTACCTTAAAACCTTGCTGCTCTAGCTCATAAGCGGCTGTAAGCCCAGATAACCCAGCACCTACTATAATCGCACTTTTAGTTACTAAAGCGGGCTTGTCGGTCTGCTTGATTAAAGGTGTTGTATTATTGCTACCACATGCAACCAACACGACAGTGAACATAATGGCCATTACAACATGACGGAAAAAGTCCTTTTCCCAAATTTTCATTTTATAATCCTCTATTCGTAAAGTTTAATTAAAATAAATAATGCGTTTTTATGTTTAAAAAATAAAAACACAGAAATAATAAACAAAAAACAAACGCAGCAAAACAAATTAAAATTTACTTTTTAAATGTTTTTAATATAAATATTTAATCATTCGATGCTGCGCATTGCGATTAAATCAACTTATTTTGACTCTCATCAAGCTGCCCTGTAAAAAAATTGCTACTGTTAAGTATCAGTCTTAATAAGGAATGCAAATGACTTCTCACTTCTCAATAGAGCCTCTATTAAACCGAAAGCGGCTGTGGTTACAGATCATTATTGCAATGGTACTTGGTATCAGTTTTGGTTTGCTTATCTCTCCAAAAGGTGCAGCTTTTGTCAGCCCACAAATCGCAGAGCAAATCGCCCAATGGGTAGCGCTTCCTGGCAAAGTGTTTTTAGCATTGATCCAGATGGTGGTGATCCCGCTGGTTCTTTCTTCGATTATATTGGGTGTGGCTGGCAATAAAGATACTAACTTTCTGAAAAAAGTAGGGATCCGAATATTTCCCTACTTCATAACAACTACATTTATTGCAGTCTTGATTGGCTTGTTGGTTGTCACTCTTATCGAGCCTGGTAACTATGTTGATAGCCAGCTACTTACTAACCTCAATTCACAAACTACTGAGGTACCAGTCAGTGTGATGGAGCCAAAAAGCCTGCCCGATAGAGTCGTTGCAATTATCCCCGAAAACATCACCCGCTCTACGCTCGATAAAGATATGTTTGCCGTTGTGATGTACGCGTGTTTTATTGGTATCGCTTTGACTACTTTATCGATAAAACAAAAAACACTGCTATTAGATCTAACCGAAGCGGCGCAGTCTCTTTCCCTGCGTATCGTTAATTGGGCGATGCTCTTAGCACCGTTTGCCGTGTTTGGTTTATTGTGTGATATCACAATTAGAATTGGCATCGATGCGCTGATCGGCGTGTCAGCTTACGTAGGTACTGTGCTCTTGGGTTTATTGGTTTTATTAACTGTTTATATTGTGATAGCCAAAGCCGTAGGGCAAGTCTCTCCTATGCGATTTTTAAGTGCCATAAGAAGTGCACAACTGCTCGCATTTTCCACATCAAGCTCTGCAGCTGTTATGCCGCTTTCAATGCGTACTGCAGAAATAGAGCTCGGTGTTAAAAAGCCGATATCTCAATTTATCATCCCACTTGGTGCTACCATCAACATGGACGGTACTGCGCTATATCAAGTTGTTGCTGCTATCTTTTTGACTCAAGTTTTTGGTATTCAATTATCTGATAATCAAATAGTTCTACTCATTTTAACCACGGTGGGGGCTTCAATTGGCTCACCAAGTACACCCGGCGTTGGTATTGTTATTTTGGCGTCTGTGCTGGCTAACTTTGGGATCCCTGCTGCTGGCATTGCACTTATACTAGGAGTTGATCGCATTTTGGATATGTGCCGAACCGTACTAAATGTAACAGGAGACTTAACAGCCTGTTTGGTGATGAATAGACTCATTGGCGAAAGCATTGACATGCACACTCACCCAGTTACTCCTACGTCTAGTTGAGCAAGATAAGTTTTGTGATACTTAGGGGCAATCAGCCTCTAAGTATCTAATAAACCCTGGTGATTCAATATAGTATTTATCTGCATATTGAGAAATTACCGCCATTCCTTTGAGTTTTTTTACGCTTGTTTGCACCGCAGAGGTCGTTACTTCAGTGTGTAACTTTTGGCTTAAATATGCCACTGTCTGAGCGCTATAGAGCGACGTTTTCTCTTTTCTAATTAACTGAAGTACTTCTATGTCCAGCTCCCTTAAACGTTTTTTAAGTCCTTCAAAATCGCCATCTTGGATCATTAACGCTTTGATATACTCAGTGCCCTCATTAAGCGATGCCTTATGCGCCATTAAATAGGTCATTAGTTTCATCATCCAAAAAGGTGACTTATCTATCTCTTCGTAAAACGCCTTAACCGCAAGGGCATCATAATTTAAATCAAAGTGTGTACTGAGCGTATCACAACAATGTTGTACAAATTCTTCGCCTAACCGAGGAAAGTCAATCATAAATGCAGAATCATAAAAGGGCTTATCTTTATCAGCAAACATAGCGTTCACGCCCGAGCGACTAGAACCGGCAAACACCACACAAATATCACTATAAGTATCTAGCGCTGTGCGCAGTGCGTGCTGCACGCTTAAAAACTTATTCGATGAAGCTAGATGCTGAATTTCATCGATAATGATCAGTGCCTTATCACCACATTTATTAAACAACGCTTCGACTTGTTGGCCAATTTTGAATAGTTCTGATTCACTGGGTTTATGCGCATTTTGGTCGCTAAATTCAATCGTCGCTTTACCAAACACGTTATTACCCACTTCTAGCTTTTTGATCTCACTATTAGCAAGTTCTGTGAGTTTTCCTTTTACTGTTTGGTTAAGCGCCGATAGTGTATTGTTGAGCGCTTGAGTGATAGCAAGCGTTGGGCTATCTGGCTCTCCCCACAGATTGATATAAACCGGAATAAAGCCATTTTCTAATGCAATCGGGTATAGGTCTTTAAGCAAAAATGTTGTTTTACCCGTGCGCCTTACATCCAGTAAAGCAATCCGACTCATTGCACCTTGATACACCGTTTGCAAATAAGACTCGGCAAGAGCCTTGCGTTGAAAATGCCAATTCACTTTTTTCATCGTTGATCACCTAACAGGTTATGGCCACTTATGCATAATTATGGCTAGTATACATAACAAGGCATAAATGAACATAACCGCAGATGAACAAATTTATTCAAAAGTATGTTTAGTGAGTAGGCATTATACCAATTGCATTAAATTGGTGATCAGATATTGCGACAGATAAATGGCTTAGTAACAAGGCAAATATTTCGCTATGTAGTTATTCTACATGAGAAATATTTAACGCAGTTAATGAGTTATTTAGCGCGCTAGAATGATCAATGTATTAATAAAATTGGTATTACTACAACACCATGAAATGTATTGCTTTTATGAGATAAAGTAGAGGGCTTTTATTTAAACGCAAGTCGCAAGCCCTATGACCAAGGGCTCGCGTGGCAAGAAGGATCAAGTTTTGGTTTTTCCAACCATTTCATCGATGTGCTTGAGCACAATAAACGGGTCTGTTTTATCAAACAGATGAGAGGCATATTTCATCGTAACCGCATTTACATCACTGCTCATTGATTGAAACTTTTGCTGAGATTCGTTCCATGTGTTGGTAAACACATCAACATCATCATAACTCATGCCGGTAGTGAGCACCTCTACGTGTGGGATCCCTCTAGAAAGTACCGTAACCGGGGTTGATTTATCCACCGTATAAATATCTGAGTGCTGAGAAGCTTCCACAAAGTCTTCCAAAGAGTGTTCGTCTCGCTCCCAATCAATAATCCACTTCATGATGCCCCAACCCTTTGCTGACATCTTACCTTTCATCTGCTCGTACCAAGACTCATGCACGGTATCAACAAGAACAAGTCCTTTTACTTTGTCGGGGTTACGATGAGCAAAAGCACGCGCAATCAATCCCCCAAAAGAATGGGGAACAAGCACTAACTGCTTCATATTGGTTTTTTGTGTGAATAACTCAAGCTCTTTTGTTAATTCGAGCATCGTTCTCACTCTGGGTTTTGCAAATGTACTTCTACCCGTGCCGGCTCTATCGTAAAAGCATAAACGGTATCCTTTTGGTTGCGCATTATGAAACGTATTTTGGTACGTTCCATGAGCATCTAATCCCATTCCAGCGATAAGCAGCGCGGTTGTTTCTCCTTCCCCTTTACATAAATACGCCAGTTTGTTCTCGTTGACTTGTACATATTTATAGTCATGAGGATGCTCTGCGTTGTTTGCAAATGCAGTAACTGTGATAAAAGTAAGCCCTGTGAGTACTATTTTTGTTATTAGATTCATTTTTTCCCTTGATTAATTATTGCCGACGACTGAATAACCAAACCAATCATATCCGCAGTAGAAAAAACAAGCAATCAATTTTCAGTATTTTCTGAAACTTTAAAACACCAAATTAGAGTAAAAACACCACAAAGTACCCAAAAAGTTAACAACCAAGTAAGTATTTGCTACATTTTTGTTTGTTATTGCACATAAAGTCATAAAACTGTCATTTAATTACGCAATAATGCGCCCCACTTTTAATCAACCAAAAAATTTAACCATGACACAACCACCGGTACTGCTCAGTTTTTCTGCTCGTGCTTTAGATGAACACGCTGAAGATCAAGCATGCCAGCACGCATTGCAGTACGATACGCTAAAGCTTGAATATCAAAGCTTAGGATTACCTTTTTTATGCGAACTGCCCTTTGATGCGCAACTTGGCGATGTGATTGCTTTGTACGCCACTTCTGTTCAGGCACGATGCGCAAGTTTCAGTGCCGAAGCGCCATTAACCAAAGAAGCACTTGAAACGGGTCATCAAAGTTTGCAACTTAAAGGGCAAGGTGAGTCAGGAGAATATATTGTGCAGTTAAGCCTCATTGGGCGTCATGGTATGGTTAAAAATTCAGTTGAGTATAACGCCTATATAAACAGCGCTGTAGAACAAGAAAATGTGACGACAGACAAATCATCTGTGATGTCTAACTCTGTTGCATCAGCCTTAAAACGCCATACAACTAACCTTATGGCTTCGGTGCTTGCTATTTTTTGAGTGCCCTCAGGTTTGAATAAGCTTTTTTGTACACGCCAGTGATGCGTAGTTCAACACAATAGCCGTACTACTCGGTTATCAATTGGCGATGAGCCGCAATTAAACTCACCGCGCCATTAATTACCTAGTCGGCGAAGCTCACTTTTCCCATAGTGATGTTAGGCACCTCACTCACTTGCTTGTTTGCGGGTGTACCTGCTAAACACTCATTAGCAAGGATCGCAAATAGCACGGCTTCTTTTGCATCAGGGTGAATACCCAATACATCACTGTTTTTCAAGCTTACATGAGGAGCCAACTGCCGCTTTATCTGCTGCATCAACCATACGTTATGTACTCCGCCACCACTACAGTACACAGCGGTATCTGTTGATGACAACTCATTGATATATTTAGCGATAATATTAGCTGACAACGCACTGAGTGTGGCCATCACATCCTGATGAGATAACTGTTGTGTTTGGCTAGTTGCTTGCGCTTGCTCCAACAAGGCCAAATTAAAAATCTCAGGCCCCGTTGTTTTTGGCAGCTTAAGAGCAAAAAAGGGGGCATTAAGAAGCTCATTTAAAAGTAACTGATTAACCGCGCCTTGTCTGGCGACCTTTGCATCCTCATCAAAAGGCTTTGAAAAATGTAGTCGCATGTAGGCATCCATCAGCGTATTTCCTGGGCCAAGATCACTACATATCACATCGTTGATTTCAGCCCCCTTAGGCAAATATGTTAAATTTGCTATTCCGCCCATATTAAGCAAAATACGATTTTCGTCAGCGCTGGCAAAATAATAATAATCACCATACTGCGCAAGCGGTGCCCCTTCTCCGCCACCGGCAATATGCTTTTGACGAAAATCAGCAATTGTAGTGATACCCGTCGTAACAGCAATGTGATCAGCATCCGCAATTTGCAGTGTGGCATTACCAAACTCATTGTAAGCATGTTGGTGTTTAGGACTGTGATATATGGTTTGCCCATGGCTTGCTATAACATCAACCTCATCCGCGCTTACCTGCCAACGCGCCAAACATTGATTAATCAGTTGTCCATGATACTGCCCAAGCCATGCATTTAATAAAGTTAGATACTCAAGGTTAACAACTTGCTTAGCAAACACCTGTGTTATCTTGTCTTTTACCTCTTGCGGGTAATCACAAGTTGTGAATGCCTCAACAGTTACATCTGTATAACGCCCATGGCCACTGATACGACATAATGCCACATCCAACCCATCTAAAGAGGTTCCGCTCATTAGTCCTATAATCAACCGCTCGGGTTTCGCTGCACTTAAATACAGTTTTTCGATATGTGGATGCATGACTGATTCATTGCCTATCTTTTTTAATTATTAGAAGTATATACGTTAACTATTGGGTAATTATATCGGCCAAACTCTAGTGTGAGAGTAAGTGTATCATGGCCACCGACAGTATATTTATCAGCGCTCATCTTAGGCGCAACACGTTGCCCATCGGCAAACAAGGCCATAATATGCGGGCTCTCAAAAAAGCGATTACCACTACTGGTGTTTTTGATGGTAACCAAGGCTGCCCGCTCACCATCAGCACTGCTCATTGAAGCGTAAGCCTGTACTTTAAAGTCACTCTCTTTTGGGTATTTACGCTGGTCATTTGTAAAGGCATTACTTGGTATGTTGGTTAGCGTATTATCAAATGTATAAACCCGCTCTTGTGCTTGCACGTGAACGCTCATGAACAATAACACAACACATAAACACTTAGGTTTCATCTCACCTCCTTGGCCACTAAAATGCCAAACTCAATATGAATGGCTCATGAGCCAGTGCATGGTCAATCAGTATCATGCACCAAAGCCAATTGCGCTACCTTATTAGTAATATCTAAAAAGCGATGCCCTTCACAGCATGCAAAGCCCGGTAGTTGCTTCAATTTATATTGAATAATAAATGGCGTAGTGACCCCCGCTAAAAATCGAATCACAGTATCTTTACTGGCAACTACTCCACCTTGGCGTAAATGTTTTTGTAGTGCAAATACATAGTTACGTAGTGTTTCATCATCTGGCATGCTTAATTCTTGGCTTCGCGTTAAGGTGGCAACTTGTCCACGGCAGACACTACAATGCCCGCATTGAGCTGGCACATTTTTATCATCAAAATAATACGCTAAATTGGCACTTAAACATCTATCGAGCTCAAAAAAGCGCAGCATAGCTGCAATACGCTTTAACTCTGCTTGCTCTTTTTCTTTAAAATAATTATATAGCGTGTCAACTAGCTCAGCTTGCCTTAGTTTATCTACATCTACTTGATAAACCTGAACCATGCGTTTGCTTTCCAGCTCAATGAGTCCCTGTTGATGTAAATAGTCTAGCGCAGCCACAGCGCGTTGCCGGTCTGCACCTGAGCGAACCAGCGATTGCATATCCACACTTCCCCATACCTTTTTAAACTGCGTATGAGCAAAAATTTGCTCTAAAAACGAAGCTCTAGCAGGGTCAAACTGGCTCAGTAGTTTTGACTCACTGGTAATAAACTTAAATCTAAAGTCGGCATAATAAGAGTATTTAGCACTGATCGCTGCGAGTATTTCAAGCTGAACCAATAACGTTTTTAAAGCCAATATACGTATATTACTGGCTTTAGATAATGGCAGCTCTTGCAACTCCCACTTGCCATTCACCTGCTCTTGCAGGCATTGCGATATCACCGTTTCAATACCTCGGCGTTCTGGCGTATCGCCATAAACAAAGTTTTCAACGGTTGCCACGCCATCTAAATTTGCTAACACCGTGCAGTAAGCTTGTTCACCATCTCTGCCAGCACGACCAATTTCTTGACTATAGTTTTCAATTGATTTGGGTAAATCGTGATGTATTACATAGCGAATATCCGATTTATCGACTCCCATACCAAACGCTATCGTTGCCACCACAACTTGAATATCGTTGCTCATAAACTGCTGCTGTACATTGGCGCGCACTTCATCTTTTAAGCCAGCATGATAGGGTGCTGCTTTAACACCCGCCGCTTGCAATTGCTTTGCAACCTGCTCAGCTTGTTGCTGCAATGTCACATACACAATACCCGCTCCGTGATAACCGCGTATCAATTGCAAAAGGGTCTGTAGCTTGTCGCTTTCAGTAACGCTTAGCACCGATAAGTCTAAATTAGGTCGATAAAACCCTGTCTGCACGATATGCTCAGGCAAAATATCAAACCGCTTAGCCATATCAAACTTCACTTTTTTGGTTGCTGTTGCAGTTAGCAGCAATACCAAAGGAATGTTTAATTCACGCCGATAATCTGGCAGCTTTAAATAGTCGGGCCTAAAGTTATGCCCCCACTCTGAAATACAATGGGCTTCATCCACCACCATCATAGATACATTAACTTGCTTGATAAATTCACGAAAACGCTCATTTTTGAACCGCTCAACAGATACCATCAATATTTTAATGTCTCCGCTACTCACTCCCTGCATCACTGCTTGGCTCTGTTCATTAGATTGACTGGAATCTAATGTGGCAGCATGAATGTTTTTGCCTTTTAAAAATATGACCTGATCATGCATCAAAGCAAGCAAAGGTGAGACAACCAATGTTAAATGTGGAAGATGGAGCGCTGTTAATTGATAGCACAACGATTTTCCTGAGCCAGTTGGAAAAATAGCAAGCGAGGAATGACCAGCCAATAGCTGAGAAATAGTTTGCGATTGTCCTGGTCGAAAACTGGCAAAACCAAAATGTTGCGATAAGCTTTCTAACAACTGCTGTCCATGCTGCATGTGGGAGGCCTTAAGTGGTGTAGTTACGTGACTTAAAAGTATCATATTTTGTGTTTAGCATTAACGAAAATACGCGAGTTATTGTGCGTTTTAGCAATCTATCCCTGTGTATAAGAGGAGAAAACCGTGTCAAACCCTTCCACCCCTTCCCTATTAGTTTTCAGTTTTGACGGTACAGGTAGCGAACCTCGGGATGCACAGCAGTACAGTGCAGAGCAATTTAAAGAAGACTGTGAAATTAGCAATGTGCTTAAATTACATTTGCTATTAGGTGGGCGAATACACCCAGAAGCAACCAGCCACTTTGCTAGTCAAAAATGTTTCTATTATAGCGGCATTGGTAATCAAGGCAGTGCGGTCAAAAAAATACTTAACCAAATACTCGCGCCACAAAGTAGTGACGTGGCCAGCATTTTGTCTCAAGCCATGCGAGATTTCGAAGCGCAATATCAAACTGGCGACCAAGTATTGCTTATTGGCTTTAGTCGCGGGGCTGCACTTGCCAGACGGTTTGCTAAATGCTTAGAAAAGCACATCAATAACAATGTGTTTTTATGTGTGTTTGATACCATTGCATCTATTGGTTTTAGTAAAATAACCAAAGCCACTTGTGGCACAGAACACGTCATATTTGCCGATCATGACGCCGCTAACAACGTTAGTGCCGCCCTTCACTGTGTCAGCCTTGATGATAAAAGAAGAGCCTTTGAAGCCACATTGTTTAACCATGCACCACATATTCACGAATTATGGTTTGCGGGGAGCCACTCTGACATTGGCGGAGGGTTTTATCGCAGTGGCTTGTCGGATATTTGCTTGCGCTATACATTGGAGTGGTTGCAAGTTCAACCGATAAATATCAATCTGCTTACTCGTGAGCAAATTAATTATTCTGGGCTGTTACCGCATGACGGCGCACTGTTAATAGATGCTGACGATTTAGCTATCACCCCTGATCCCCTGGCACCAAGTCACCAACACGATTACTTTTGGGGTAATGTTAACTTTAAGGCCACCAACCGGCTGTGTGTTGTGATGCAAAACAACCAAGTCAGTGACATCCCTCCCCTCATTCACCATAGTGTGGCCAAACGAATTTACAACAGCAGCAGCTATCGTCCAGAATCTCTCAAAGGCACCTTACATCGCTTGGAGTACGCAAGTGGCGAACAACTAGAGTGCACTGGAATTACCCCCCATATTGAGTTGCCGACTCAACAGCTCAATATTTTGCAGGTTGGTGAAAAAGTGCAAATCAAAGTATTTGCCTGTGAGGCGTATAACCATACAGGGCTTTGGCTAGAAAAAGGGGCAACATATCGTATTAACCCAATCACATCACAAGTATGGTTTGATAAAGACACACAAGTTACAGCCAGTGGTTGGCAGCGTGGTAATCGCACGGTTGGGGTTAAACAGCTTCCCATCGAAATGATGGAACCTTATAAACGCTTACCTGGACGCCCATGGTTTTCACTGGTTGGCTGCATAAACGCAGACGATAGTTTTGCTTTTTCACTTAATGGTGGGGGTGATATCAAGGTGAATCAACATGGCGAGTTTACGCCTTTTGCAAATGACATAAATTGCGATTATGGCTTAAACCGCGGTGCAATTGAGTTAGAAGTGGTTCGCTTGGGATAGTGAATCTGGTAATTTGCTCAGGTACTTTGCCTCAATTCTCTTTAATTGGTTATCGGTTGCACTAATTGCCCTATTTATTTGGGCAATTTGCTCCACACTGAAAGCACTTTTGTTAAGCATAAAATGGATCCCATTATCGTGAACGACATATGGATGGATACGCAATTTATCATAACCTAATTGATGCTTATAATAGACACCACTTGCTTCATCCTCTATTAAAAAGTCAACTCGGCCTCGGCGTACCAATTCCATGCGTTGTGACAAACTCGCAACCTCAAAATAGTTATTCTTAAATTGATCAACTTTCAGTATGCTGGCCAACTCCTGTCCATAGTAAGCTCCGGGGTTGGCAGTAAATAGATATCCCCTTTCAAATAGCTGCGACAAACTCTTTACATCATCCATGGTTGAAAGCGTAAAAAGGCGCATTCTTTCTCGCCTGTATTGCGCACTAAAATAAGCTATTTTTGCTCTTTGCTCGTTGTAACTTGCTGATGGAAGAATATCAATAAACCCTCTTTCTAATTCCGTGATCCCCCGTGCAGAAGAAGGCAACCTAACAAAGTTAACGCACAACCCCGCTTTATTGAAGATATATTGTGTTGCCTCGATATCCATACCAAAATAACGCTCTCCGTCATACATTACATAGGGGGGCCACGGCGTGCCGACACCGACTTTGTATGTTCTGTCGCAGCTAAGCGCTTGAACAGAAATAAAAAACAATAAAAATAACAAAATTTTGGAATACAACTTGATACATCAACCGTAAACAAAGACGCTCAATTTAGTATGGAGTAATACCAAAATATTACCAAGGTGAGAAATAGAAAGCTGTTTTTAAAAACCAACCGCTTACTTGCATGGATAAGAGTTTTGATAGTTCACAATAGAGACGTTGTAACCCCTTACACATCCAATAATGAGATATTGCTCAATATCAAGGCATTTTCGCGAAGTAATAGCGCGCTATTACAAGTAAAAATAACGCAGAGAGTGAGCGACATAGCCTTATTGGGCAAATTCACTTATGTGCTCCTGAGGTTATATACATTGCCAAAATAGAAAGGGAACTGCACAGAGGTAACTTTAAGATATCAGTTTATTGGTAATTTTTTGCGCGATAGGCGCGCTGAAAAAAGAAATAACAGCAGCCGCCGGCCACGCTAATACAAATGCCTTTCCCCAATTAGCAAAAAAGTGCGCGCTGACACCTAAATTGATGTAAGTAACCCAAAGTGTCATTAAAACTGATAAGAAAAAAGACAACAATAATGTAAAAGTAACGCGGTGTTTTAATGAAGGCATAGTACGCTCTGTTGAATGCTAATAATCACTTGTAACGCAAAGAACGCCACAGATTATAAGCCCATACTCGGTTGACAAGCAAACCTTAACCTTAAACCAAAAAAAACGCCAACCTTGTTGGTTGGCGTCACACTCGCTTTAATTGATATTGCTCATCCTTGAGTCAACCAAAGTAAATCGGCTATATCGATATTATAGTGCTTGCCATACTAGTGCTTTGCCTGGTTCTTCACCACGCGTCCACCATTTAGCTCGATAGTTTTTGCCACCATAAACCACCGTATCACCACCAACATACACCTTGTTGCGCTCCCATGTATCTACTGGACCGGCTTTATCTGTCACTGTTACTTGGAACGAGCGTGAAACACTTTCAGTGCCATCTGATACTGATACTGACACTGTGTATGTTGTATCTTGTGATACCTCAGCCGCACTTAAACTAACACTAGCACCTGAGCCAGATACAGTTAGCCCTGCAGGCACATTCCACGTGTATGTTAACGCATCGTTGTCTGCATCTGTTGCGACTGCGCTTACGTTCACCGACGTGTTTTCTTCTAATGTAACATCAGCGATAGGCGCAAGCACCGGTGCACTGTTAGGCGATGTACTTACGGTTACAGTAACATCTTTAGACACTGACACAGTGCCATCTGATACCGTTACGGTAAGTGTATAATTTGCATCAGAAGTCAGTGTAGGTGCTGTTACAACTACACTCGCTGAGTTTGCATTTGCAAGGCTTAGCGATGCATCTGCACTCCAAGAGTAAGTAAGTGTGTCACGATCTGCATCCGTTGCACTGGCAGTCACTGTTGCGGTACCGCCATTAGCAATCGTTACTTGGCTATCTACCGATACAACCGGCGCGCGATTTGGTGGTACAGAACCTGCCAACCCTTCGTGCATCGCATTTAAGATATCACCGTTGTCAGCGTCTATTTCCCATGCGAACAAACCGCCTAGGTCGTTTACTTTTACGTAACCACCTTTCGCTTTTACTGAACGAGCGTTATCGAATGTTAGTAGTTTACCGTTACTACGGTTCCAAACATAAGCTGCTTCTGCTTGTTCATCGTATCCAGCTTCAAAACCGTTGATACCAGTACCGTTTGGCCCTAACAAGTTGGCTACAATCCCTTTGTAGTCCATGATACCAGGCTCCCAAACGCCCTCTGTTGTAGAACCTTTAAACTTACCGTTACCTGGTGCCGTCATTGGGTTTCCAGGAATGGTTGCGTTAGCTTCCATTACCCCTTCCCAGCCACGACCATACATCGCCGCACCAACGACTAGTTTCTTAGAGTCAACCCCTTGGGCAAGCAATAATTTAATCGCGTTGTCGGTACTGTATGCAGGACCTTTGCGTGGTTCGCCATTGTCATCTACGCCCGTGCCGTTACATTCATCAACACTGATGTGTGAACCACAATATAGTGCTGTTTGATGGCCTGTCACATTGTTCCAACCACCAAAGAAGTCGTAAGTCATCGCGAAGATATAATCCATGTACTGCGAAGCCGCTTGATAGTCTACATCTTCAATCTTATCGTAACCGGTACCAATTGCTGAACTGAGCTCGTACTCACGTCCCGTTTCTGCTTCAAGTTCATCAAGCATAGCGCGCAATTCTTGCATCAATGCAACATAAGCTGGACCATCGTTGACTGGATCACCTAAGTTACCATTTGGACCGCCGCCACCAGGGAATTCCCAGTCAATATCTACGCCATCATAGAATTTCCATGTCTTTAAGAACTTTTTCATAGAGGCAACAAACGTGTCACGGTTCGCTTTCTCAGTAAACCCATGGAAAGGATCAGACAGCGTCCAGCCACCAACCGATGGGAGAATTTTAAGATCTGGGTAACGCTGCTTAAGTGCCATTAACTGCGCGTATGTACCACGGATAGGATCTTTAGAATCAACGCCTGGTAGCGCTTTTTGAATGGCAGCCCAAGGGTCATGAATTACTACTTCGTAATCTGCAGAGCCAGCACACGCCTTTTGCAAAGCTCTCCAACTGTTACCATTTTCTATTTCTTTAAGAGACTCGTTTGGACCACAGATTGGAATAAAGCCATAAAGTAAATGTGATAAGTTTTGCGCTGGGATCTTGGTAACATCAAAGTTACGCCCATAAATCCCCCACTCAACAAAGTATGCCCCCGTCACGTAATTCGGGTTAGTGCCATAGTTTTTGTTATTTGGGTTAACATTCATAGGAAGCGGCTCTAAATGACCACCATCGGTATCCGCAATAACAATGGCCTTGCCTGCGCTTCGTGCACATGTATCGCCTTCACACAGTTCAACATAAAGTGTGTGACGACCAGAACTTTCATAAGGAAATTCAATCACACCGCTTTTAGTACCCGCAGGTAAAGTGCCTTCATTAACTAACATATCGTCAAAATACACTTTATAGCCATCACCACCGTCGCCGCTCCATGCATTCCACTTGATGCTGATGTTTACTTGCTCTTTGGCGTTAACTAAATCTTTGTATGATCCCTGACCATCCAGATTAACCTCAACAAAAGAATACTGCTGAGCCTCCCAGCTTAAACTGGGTGTTGAAGGCGCTGCTATAACAGCACCCGACATCATCGCTAAGGCCACAGCGGCCGTTAAATGTTTTATTTTCATTTCTTTCTCAACCTTATTTACATGTTGTATCCAACCCATTCAGGCGGATGATTGTTGTACCAATAATTAACTTTCACCTGGGCACCACTGCGCTTTTACAGCAGTGGTGCATAACACTTACAACTTTAACCAAACCAATGCAGAGCCAGGTTCCTCACCTCGAGTCCACCACTTCGCTTGATAGTTCTTTCCTTTATGAGAGACTTTATCGCCACCGACATAAGTTTTGCTTTGACTCCATGCGGGATACTGAGATTGATCGCTATCTTTTACGGTGATAGAAACGTCAGCAGAAGTACTAAGTTGTCCATCAGAAACTGTCACTGTAATGCTGTATTGCATATCAGCAGACACTTCAGGTGCAGTCAGTTCGATTGTTGCACCGGAGCCTGTCCAAGTCAGCTCACTGGGCACCTGCCATTGATAGGTTAAATCTTGCTGTTCATCGTCAAAGGCGTGAACATGTAGTGTGGCCGTTGATAATTCATCCATAACCAGAGGTTCTGGTGAATGAATTTTAGGAGGCGTATTATCCGGCGCGGCTTGAATGGTGAGGTTGTAGGTATAGTTTTCATTGCTAACATATACTTCGTTGGATAGTAAATTTTGCGGGTCAAAAACAATCTGATCATCACTTTGTTTTACGCCCACTTGCATAATGCTGGCATGATCTAGGTTAAGCATTTGCGCCAACTGCTCTGCCCAGTTACCTTGGTTGAAGTCACTGACTTTCAGCGACTTACTTACCAACTCTTTACCCGTGCCATCAAATACCCGAGCCCAAACCGTATCTCCCACTTGCGCTTGTTGACCTTGCGCCACAAAGTACCCAGCGCTGGTCCAATTAACAGGACCTGTATCACGCACTATGGTAATGTCACTACAGTTGTAAAAACCTTCGCCTACCACGTCAATGCGCTGCCAACGCGTATATAAAATGGCATCTCCCACTCGATTTTGAGGAATCGACACTTTCATTTCATAAAATCGTTTGCCATCAGGGTCTTTCACAAATTCAACATTGCCAAGCTCGGTAACCAATTCTAGGTCTTCCCAGCGTAGCGTATCTGTCGCTCTGTTAAACTCTGGCTTTGTAATGTAAAACTTCCAAAAGCTTGGGTTGTGTGGCGTTGTAGCCCTAAAACGAACAGCCACTTCACCATTGGCATTGGGTGTAATTTCTGTGCTTTGCCAATATTCAGAAGGTAAATTCATGCCGCGCTTTGCATTGTCGCCACCAGCACACAAAGCGCCATCTGGTACATTCGCTTCAACAGCAGCTTGATCGTTATAATTGGCGGTGTTAACCGAAAACTCATGCTCTTGAATAAATTGCACATATCCTGATTCCAAAAATGCGGCTCTACAGCCTTGATTTGGAATGTTCGAGCCATCTTCAGGCCACCAATAACCCCCTTGGGCCTCACAAATTGATTGGCGCGCTTTAGGAAAGTCCATATAGCCATGCGCATTCACATTAAAACTTAAGCTACTCAATAATGCGGTACTAACCGTAGCCACTAGTAATGGGGTGTTAACTAACATCTTGTTCATCGTTGCTCTCTCCTTAAGTGGGCAGCCAAAGCTGCCCCCATCTTTTAAAGGCTACATACCTTTTGGTAATCACTACTGCCTTCAGGTGCTTTATTAGTCCACCATTTGGCTTTATAAACCGCTTGGCCTTGGCGTACTAAATCTCCACCAGACGCATGTGTGCCTCTTGGTAGCGTTGGATAAACAACGATGTCTTCTATAGGAGTTCCTTCACACTTTGTCACCGGGTCGCCACCATTACCATCACCTGGTTGAGCCTCTGGTAGCTTTGGATACTCAGATTTAAAGGCATATTGCTGTCCGTCTTTTTCAACAACAAAGTTGATTGGACCTGAGATAGGCATGTAATACATTACCTGAGCATTAACTGTTTCGCCTGGTGCAAATGACTTCGGTACGCTGCCCCACTCATTCACTAGCGTGATTGAGAAACGGTGGAACTCATTTTCAAATCCGCCGATATTATTACCCGCAGCATTTGAGCCATTTTCATCAACCGCCATTTTCAGCTTTTCAGTTGCATTCCAGTTTGATTTAAAAATAGCTGAGGTCGAAACCGGCACATCAAACGATATTTTCGCGCCAGTTAAATCAATCTGTGAGTTATTCTTAAATGAGAAGGTTGGGCTGATCGGATAGTTAGCATCTCCAGCAGGAAAATCTTTAGCTGTAAAGCTTACATCCACTGATTTTTCAGGTAATTGGAAGTTCACGTTACCCTGGTGCACATTATACTTAGAGCCATTTTGATTAAACTTGCTATAAGCAAGCGATGTCATACTCGAGCCCATAAAATACTCACCCTTCGCAGCATCGTAATCAAAGTCTCCGGCAAGCTCCCAGAACATGATCCCACCAAGGCCATTGTTGATGACATAATCGACTTTAGCCGCCATAGACTCTTCATCTTCAATTGAGATGAATACTTTTTTCTGGTCATTCCAAAGCCAAGGTGCAACAGCAACAGAGTCATAATGACGTGTGTAAGTACCGGTTAGCTTGTCTGTAGGGTCGTTTTCTGGATCAAGACCATAATCAGCAGCATAACTTGGCATTACCCCATCTTGCAGGTTTTTAGCATGCCAAAGCGGGTTAGAGCCGGCAGGCACTTCAAGCCCTACGTCATTTTTGTCATGCCATAAGTTATCAATACCAACAGCGCCGTTACCGCATTTGTTTTTATCACCCTTACCCGTACCTGGCGGACAATTTGCTTGGTCGGCAAATGCAGCCTGTCCCCAAAGACCATTTGTGCCACCTTGTACATTTTGGAAGCCGCGAGTGTAGTATGGAATACCAATATTGATACGACCTGCTGAGACCGAGCCTCTAAAATAGCGTACCGCCCAATCTGTATTTAAATAGCCAATCCCTTCAAACTCTTTTGTGCCATAAACATTCCACTGTTTGAGCTCTGAGTCTTCACCAGTATCAAATAACGACGCGTTGTGACCAACATGTGAGTTCCATGCACCGTGTAAGTCGTACGACATAATGTTTACATAATCGAGGTATTTAACTGATTGGAACGTTTCCATGCCGCGCAATAAATAACCTGAAGATGGAGATGCAATAGTTAGCATATAGTGCTGACCATCTGCCTCACCTGCTTTATCTAATTCTTCACGTAAACGCTTCATCAGCACTTGATATGACGCATTCAATCCAGCGCGGCGTGCATTTGAAATTGGGAAGTCATCTGGGTGACCTGAGTCATCCATTGAAGATGGATATTCGTAGTCAATGTCTACCCCATCAAAACCATATTTTTTAATAAACTCTACAGCACTTTTAGCAAATGCATCGATACCAGCGTGATTGACAGAGCCATCTGCGTTGGTGGTCATGGTATAAAAACCACCACTTTGAACACGTGTGCCATCAGGGCCAAAATAACCGCCCGTTTCAGCCCAACCACCGACAGAAATTAAGGTTTTAACATCTGGGTATTGTTTTTTGTATTTGTTAAGTAAGTTAAAATGCCCTTTGTAAGGTAAGCTCGGGTCAAGTTCAGCGCCTGCAACACCTGGCCATTCCATATTAGTGGCAGGGTTACCAGCTGCGTTGGGGTCACCAATCGATACTTTGTTATTTGCATCGACATGCGCAAATGCGTAGTTGATGTGAGTGATTTTATCCCAAGGGATATCATTAACCAAATAGCTCGGTTGTCCATTGGCACCATTGCGCCAACTAGTGAAGTAGCCAATAACACGACGAGGATGATCTGGGCCCATGAGTTCACGGCCATTTTGATCGTAAATAGTACAGTACGGAGTGTTTACGCCCGGTGTTTGATACAAACCTTCTGGTCTACAAGCATCTGCATCCGCACCTGGGTCTATAACATTGACCGATTTGCTGATCTGGCCCGTTGCTCCTTCATTGTCAGTAACTGTCAGAGTAAAGGTCACCTGACCAAGCGCTGTAGCCTGCCAAGTATGCTCTGTTGCGCCACCATTTGTAGCCACCACTTCAGTGCCGTTAACCGCAAAACTCAATTTGCTAATAGTTCCATCTTCATCAGTGCCAGATAAAGCAAACTTAACGCTGGAACCTACAACAAGTTCAGGAGGCATGTTCACAATATCAAGTACAGCAACAGGCGCTTTGTTAACCGGGGTATCACTTTTTACAATAACTTGATGGCTCAGCATACTTGACACTGCCCCCTCGTTATCAGTGGCTTTCACAGATATAGTATGTGTGCCTTCAACAGCCTGCCAAGAGGCTTCAAAATTATCATTTGTTCCTGACGTATCAGTTAGGAACAAAGAACCATTTACGTAAAAGTCAACTTTAGCCACACTACCATCTTCGTCAGTTGCATTTGCAACAATGGCAACGCTGTCATTTACGTTAAATTCAGAGCCATCAGCTGGATTCAACTGGTTGATTTTAGGCTCCTTATTTATGACAACGCTGTCACAAGCACCCAAATTCAACCATTCTTGCCATGGTCCAGAATGTGTTTCTGGTTCAGTTCTGTTCCACCATTTAGCTTCATAGGCAACATTGTTCTGCTGAACAACAGCACCCGCTGTTGATGTCATACCAGCGTTCCATTCAGGAACATCGGTACAGTCGTAAGCATGCGATTGCGCGCCCATTAATCCCAAAGTTAAGACGCTCAACTTGAGCGCCGACTTGAGTATTTTTTGTGAACTCATGATTATCTCCGACCTTTACATGTAACTTTTGTTTAACAAATTAACATTAAAGCTAACACATAAACGAAGGTCGTCAATCACGATTTGTTCAGTTTTCAACCTAGCCAACGGGAGGGATCTGGTAAAAATAATAATAATGTCGTATAAATTTATTTATATTACTAATGCTACTCCATCCCGTTCTTTTCAGTAATTACATGAACTGAATTCATGTAAAAGAAAACTCAAATTAAAAAAATAACATACAAAAACATAAAGTTGTGACAGTTTTTTTTCATATTGATTAGTTTATGTATTCTCGATTTACAAAAAAACTAATGGAAAACTGTGCAAATACACATATTCCTAAAAAGTATAAGTTGTCTTTTTTTGCTATAAATAATTATATGCTTTTAGCCTTTTACGTTAACGTAAACGTTACATTAAGACTAGCTTGATATGCTTTTTAGCTATAGAAACAGTAAAAACTTACACAAAAGGTATAAGTCAGTAGTAAAAAGTGGCATATTGTCAGTGTATCTAACAGCCCTGGCAATCTAAAAGAGGTAATCTAAAAGAGGCAAACTTCAAATACAATTTACAACTCGGGTATGTTTAATATTGGCAGTTCACACGTTATTTTACTCCCAATGCCAAGTGTACTTTCTATCACAATTTGCCCCTGATGCTCTTGTATAATTGAATAGACTATCGACATGCCCATGCCTGTCCCTTGCCCGACAGGTTTTGTGGTATAAAAAGGGTCAAAGATGTGCTTTATCGTTTCATCACTCATTCCACACCCATTGTCTGTAACACTTAAATAGATAGTTTTATGCTTACTATATAGCTCTACTATTATTTCGGCCCCTTGTACTTGCCCATCACATGCTTGTTTGGCATTGAGTAACAAGTTTACTATTACTTGGTTGAGCGTGGCCAAGTTACAATAGCTTTGAGGGAGCGGTTGGACATGACAGATTAAATGTGTATTTTTTAACTGGTTATGCAGCAATTTAAGCGCACTCTCTAAAGAGAGGGTGATATCGCTCATTGCTAACAAATTGTTTTTTGGCCTAGCAAAACTCAAGAGGTTTTTTACAATCGCACCAATCCTACGCAGCCCCTCTTGCGAATCATCTAACAGCTCGTCTATATCGGTCATTAAAAAGTCAAATGCCTGTTGTTTGTTTAAACGTTTAAGGGCCGTTAAAACATCTGTATTTGTGATTTTTCCGCCAATAAAATCATGACTAATACAAAGCAGCTCACTGAGTACAGGCTTGATATAGCTCAAGCTCTCTAAGTTACTCATGACATACGCCAAGGGGTTATTAATTTCGTGTGCCACTCCTGCAGATAAAGTGCCCAGAGTCGCCATTTTTTCCGTTTGCATTAGTACAGCTTGCTGGGTTTGCAATTGCTGGACCTTCTCCTCAAGCTCTTGATTAGATTCATAAAGTGCTCTTGTTTTTTCTTCCAACAATAACTCTAATTCATCCCTTGCTTGCTTTTCTCGAAGATATGCCCTGTAGTAATCCTCCGATAACTTAGCCATTTAGCCCTCCTCAAAAGTTAATAGCAAACGACAATGATCATATCCATCATGCATACATTGTTGATGCTCTATCTGCGTATTCACACCATAATGCGAACCAGCGCCGTATATTAATCCCTCTGCACAAAAGCATAATTTCCTACATGAGCTGTATTTCAATAAAATACACCCAGGTTTAATTAACTCGCTACTGATCAAGGGTAAGTTTGGCTCATGATAGAGTTTTGCAACTTCAGCATGTATAACAGAGTCAATACCCAATATAAGCGATTGAAAACCGCTGAACTGCTGTAACATACCGGCATGTTTCTCAGTTAAATAACCAAATAAATACTCTCCAAAGATACGTAAAACATCAACAAAGGGCTTCTCTAAAATATCTGCCACATCTTTGGCCATAGCAAACAGCTCTTCATCAGGATAACTTTGAGCACTGATATAGACTCTATCTTCTGGCGCATGCTTGTCTAATAACCCCTCCCATGCAGCCATGCCTTGGGTCTCAATAACTAATGCTTCTAACCCTCTAAATACAACCCCCTTCATAACAACCTCTCCTAACTAATAGTTTATATACCACTGCTCTACCTTTTGTAATTCATCGCATGCACTGACTATTGAAACGAGATGAGTAGACATATCAAATGCGTTGTTAAGTGTTAACTGCTCCACCAACGCGTGTATAACAACTATAGACATGCTAGGCTCAATAGGGAGCTGATGAACTAACTGAGCTCTGACAATATCTTGCTCATACCCCCATAAGGCGAGTAAATATGCCGCGATATCGTAACAAGAGACGCTAGCAGCCAAGCGCTCATCGTTAAAAACACACACTTTAGTTAGCACGCCAATAGCACTCAATAAGCAACATGCAAATACCTTCTGCTGCACAAGCAAATCTAGTCCCAAGCAACCACTCAATGATTGCCCCATAAGTGCTTTGGTAAAGGCTGCATCCATAATCGCTTCTATTTCGGATTGCTTGGTTTGATTAATAAACATGTTTGATATTTCATAGCATGTCACTATGGCGGTAAAAGCAATTAGGCCAATGCGATTGATGGCCTCTTTTACATCCTGTGTTGTACTTTGATACCCCATAAATGCTGAATTAGCGATTTGCAATAACTTACCAACCAGTAGTGGATCATGATTAACCAATTTGGCAAGCTCAGTGGCATTTGCAGCGCCATTATTTAACTTTTCTAGCAGCTCAGATACATTCGAATTTAAACAAGGCAAACCTGACAACTGTCCAAGCTTAACCCTAGCCGCTTCATTTAATGGCAAGCTTTTAATCGTTAATGCACTGTCTATCACCTGCAATAAATGGCTACGAGTAAACGGCTTAGCCAAATGAAAGTGAATGGTATTGTCAATTTGCCACTTGCACTCTTGTTGCAAATTATCACTAAACAAGCATCGAACCGCCCTTGGGCATATCATTCTGGCTGAGTTTAATAACTCATGACCGCACGCACCGTGCAAAAGCTCCTCACAGAAAATAATATCTGGTTCACCCTGCTCTAGAACACACGTTTCAAAATCTTCTGGATGTTGCACAGAAATAATCACTGTGTTGTCGTAAAACTGGCTCAATGAGCGTGACAATGCTCTAAGGACAAGCTCATCATCATCTACCAATAATATATTGAGAACCAGCTCTTCCATGTTCTTGAGCCCCTTAATAAAGTTGTATATATAGACAGCTTAGTCTAAATTTAATCACATACACATTTTTGTAATGCACTGTTTTTTATGCAAGATATCGAATCGTTCAAGGACCAATCTCAGCATCCCGCCAAAGTACTTTGTGTTGACGATGACGCGAGCGTATTACGCTCACTCTCTCGTCTACTCAAGCACAATAAAATAGATGTGGTTACGTTAACATGTGCACAAGAAGCGCTTAGCGAATTAAAAACTAAAGAGTTTGAAGTGGTGATTAGCGATATGCGTATGCCAAAAATGGATGGCATTGAGTTTTTAAGCCAAGTCAAAGAGCTCGCCCCTGATACGCAACGTATTCTACTTACAGGTTATGCGGATATAGACAGCACTATTAGCGCGATTAATCAGGCAAAAATTCATGCATTCTTGAATAAGCCATGGGAAAATGAGCATTTGGTACATGTAATCACTCAAGCTTCAGAGAAGTATCGCCTCAAAAAACACAATGAACAGCTACAAGCACATATCGTTGAGCAAAATAAGCAACTAAACAACCTCAATCACTCGCTTGAACAACTGGTAGAGAAACGAACAAAGCAAATACGACAAGTTTTAAAACAACTCGAGACATCCCATAAACATGAACAAAATGAGCACAAGGCGACGGTAGAGTTGTTATATAACTTTATCAACGCCAACCCCTATCTAGATGGGAAGCTAGCCAGTAAAATAGCCAGAACATGTCGCTTAGTAGCCAAACACATGCAGCTAGCAAACAAACAAGTTCAAACGGCTGGTATGGCAGGCTTTTTAGCTCAGGTTGGTCTACTTGCAATGGACCCTGCTCTTTATAAGGTACCGACCAATCAACTTACAGATCAACAAAAGAAATTGTTTTACACTCACCCTGCCACAGCACAGTTAATGCTTATGCCAGCGCAACACCTCAACGATGTAACAGAGGCGATTTACCACCAGTTTGAAAAATACAATGGAGAGGGCATACCTAAAGGCCTAGCAAAAGATCAGATCCCTATGTGTGCACAGATACTGGCAGTAGCCAGAGATTATTGGCAATACATTAATAACAATCATAAAACCGATGCTGATAAACACGCCGATGCCCTATCACATATAAAAGCGTTTAATGAGCACCTTTATCATCCCAAAGTGGTCAGGGCACTTGAAAAATGTGCTAGCCAATTACAAAAAAAACCTGATCACGCGGGCTCAATGCAAATCATTACCAGCGAGCAGCTTATACCGGGTATGATCTTGGGTTTGGCAGTGCATAACCACCAAGGTATTATGCTACTGCCTAAAGGCCATATTTTCACAGCGGTATCGATTGCTAAGCTAAAACAACTTGAACTACAAAAACCCACGCCATTTAGGCTAATGGTGACCCCTCCTGCAAGTGATGCTTAGCTGTAAGGTTAAAGTCTTCTAAAAGAACATAGATTGCTGGCAATACAAACACTATCAACAAAGTAGATATCGCCATACCAAACACTAGGCTGACAACTAAAGGCTGCACTACTTGTGCCTGCAAGCTCGTTTCAAGCAATAACGGTAATGTTCCAGCTATAGTTGTTGCTGAGGTGATAAAAATCGCTCTAAACCTCGCTTTTGCCGCCAAAACAGCCGCTTGTTCAAGCTCAACACCGTCACTTTCATGCTCTTTTATAAACGCTACGAGCAAAATAGAGTCGTTAACAACAATACCAGCCAACGAAATAAACCCTATCATGCTTGGCATCGACAGGTCATAACCCAAAATAAAGTGCCCCCAGACAACACCAATTAGGGCAAGTGGTATCGCTAACATCACCATAACGGGCTCAAAGTAACTGCGAAATTGAAAGCTCAAAATAATGAATACACCAATTAACCCAAGTAAAAACATCCCTGCCATTGACTTACCGGTTTGTGAACCCGTTTTTATTTCTCCTTCATAACTTACACGTAAAGTTTGGTCGGCTTTGAGCAACGGTGAAATACTGTGTTTTTTAAGTTGTGCCATTACTTCATTTGTATTTGTTACTAATGGATCTACGTCCGCAGTAATGGTCACCGTACGTTGGCCATCGACTCGATTAATACGCGTAACATCTTGCTCTAACGTTAACTGGGCAATGCTCGCCAGCGGTACTTGCAAGCCAGAATTAAGCGTAATTGGAAAGTTGTGTAAACTATCTAGCGAGCGTTTGTCGTTATCTAAAAGGCGAACGTACAACTCTATACTGTTGTCATTACGTTGCACTTCACCCGCTACTTGCCCAAATAGCGCGCTGCGAAGTTGATTAGCCACCGCTTGACCATCTACCCCTTGCGCCAAACTACCGGGCTGCAGGCTTACCTGCCAACGCTGTTTACCATAGCGTAAGTCATCCATAATATTAGATACCCCGGCATATTGATTAAGCTCTTGTTTTATCTGGGCCGCTGCGCCCATTAAGGTTTTGAGTTGCTCGGCATGTATGCGGATCTCAATTGCTCTTCCAGCAGGACCCAAAACAGGCTCTTTGAAAGAAATAGCTTGAATGTCAGCTATGTCTCCCGCTTGCTTTTGCCAATGACTAACCAATTGGGCTAAACGGGTATTGCGCTGTTGAGCGGTCAGTAGGTCCACCCTGACTGTAGCCAAATGCTCACCTTGCTCATAAGCGTCTGAATTTTGATTGTACTCAACCGTAACATGTTGCACTAACTTGCTACTTTCTTGTTCAGACAACCTCTGATTTACTCGCTCGAGCGCATCAACATACCTTTCTACTATACCCATAGTTTGCATAAGTGGCGTGCTTGGCGGCATCAATAACCGCATTTCTATTGTGTCTCCTTCTAGCTGCGGAAAGGCCTTAAATTTAACAACCCCTCCAGCCATCAAAGAAACCGACACCAAAAAAAGTAAAAGTGTGGCACCAATAAACTGATAGCGATACTGCACACACCAATGCACAGCGTTGACCAACGTAGTCTCTCTAAAGCGCTCAAATGACGTTGTAAATTGCGTTTTAAGTTTCCAAACTAGGCTTAAAAAATACTGTGCAGAGTTGCTTTTTGAGCTTTCAAACGCTTTTTCATGCTGATTATTATTGCCACTATTACTTGTGTGTAATGAATGAATAAGATGATTTGGCAATATAAAAAATGCTTCTATTACACTGACGAAAATGGTGGCTATCAGTACAAGGGGAATATCTTTGAGTACCTTACCTATATCACCACTGATAAACGCCAAACCAATAAACACCACAATCGTGGTTAAAAATGAAGAAAATACACCAGGTCCAACTTGCAACACCCCTTTAATCGCATCTGCATCAATATCTTCCCCTTGCTCCACTTTGGCTGCAATACTTTCGGCAATGACAATGGCATCATCCATCAAGATCCCTATCGACATTAACAACGCAACCATTGAGATCATGTTGATACTGACCCCCATTAACATCATCAACGCAAATGCCCCTAAAAAAGACACTGGCAAGCCCATCGATACCCAAAAAGAGTAACGAAAAGAGAAAAACAGATACATAACTAACAGTACAAGAACAAAACCTTGCCAACCGTTGTTTAACAACATAGCTAGCCTATCTTCGATGATCTGTGCCGTATTTTGCGTTAAGGTAAGAGACACGCCCTTTGGCGCTTGCACGCGTTGTTGCTCAACAAATTGGGTCACCACATCCACCAGCGCTATCGCGTCTTGGCTTTTGGTCTTTTTGATATCGAGTAAAGCCACACGTTTGCCATCAAACAACACTTGCTCTTCATCTAACTCAAAGCCTTCTGACAAATAAGCGATATCCTTGAGGTAAATTTGTTCACCATTGCTCAAACTTTTGATCACCAAAAACTGTAAGCTTTTAGCTGTCACCTTTTGCTGATCAAAACTTACCAGCATAGTTTGACCACCATTACTTATCTCCCCAGCTGGCAGCTTTACATTTTGCCTTTGCAGCAATGCCACAACATCAGCGGCAGAGAGACCGTATTCCCGCAGTTTAAACAACGACAGTTCTATTTTGATTTGCTGATCAGAAAACCCTTGTATGTCTACAATATCAACGCCGGGCTGGCGCTTGAGTTTGTTCTTTATACTTTGTGCATACAGTTTAAGCTCATGAATAGGCAGATCTGCAGCAATTGCCAATGATATAAGATGCTGGTCGCGGCCAAGCTCGCGAACAATCGGAGACTCAATTTGCTTTGGGAAATTATCAATTGCATCAATTTGAGTTTTTACATCACTCAGCAGCATTTCAATACTAAAGCCGTGCTGAGCTTCGATGGTCAAGTTCGCTACTCCTTCCCTAGATTCGCAACTAAGAGCTTTTATGCCATCTAAACCATCTACCGCTTCCTCCATCACAATACATAACGCTTGCTCCACTTGTGTGGAACTCGCTCCAGGATAAATAACGCTGACCAATACTTTATCACTGCTAAATTCAGGAAACGTTTCTCGCTTTAACTGTGGTAATGCACTTAATCCTGCAATACAGATAATAAGCATTAACAAATTTGCAGCGGTAGGGTGGCGAGCAAAAAATGCAATCATGGCACTTCCTCCACCACATTGACATGCATCCCCTCAATTGTTGGCAGAAGCTGTGTCACTAAAACCTTATCGCCGATACTAACAGTACCCACAAGCTGACTATCCAGTGCTGCAAACTGTGCGGTGCTAAAAAGCACTTTTACTGGCTTTTTTAGCAACTTTTGTTCTTTGACAATAAATACGGTGTTTTCATGAATAGCCGACAGAGGCACACTTAAATAAGGCTGCGCCGAACTCGACATCTGCACTTCAAGAAACATATTCTCAAGGAGCGGCGGATGATTAATGGGGTCAAAGTTAAGCCATTGGTTTTTTGTTTCCAAGGTTACTTGCAAGCTATTACTATGCTGCGCACTTTGCATTAAACGTGTCACTTTTGCAGGCCACTGCAAAGCGCTATTTGCGCCACTGTTAATCGAGTAATAATGCAAAGATGCGTGCAAATCTAATGCAGCCACATTGGGAAAGTCTTGCGTTTGATTATCTTTATTTTGTGCAAACCAAACTTGACTTAACAGTTGTCTTGCCTGCGACATATTAAATTGTGCATTGACCTTCATCACCCCCAAATGACTTGCTTCTAATAACGCTTCTCGGGTATTCACCGCTTGTTGAAGTTCAACATTAACTTGTGTGATCCGACTATCTCTTGGCAATCTAAGTACTGTTTTATCGAGCAAGTTTTGCGCCTCTTGCATACGAGCTTTTTGAGCTGATACGCTGGCTTTAGCAAGTGCCAAGTCAGAGGGAATTAAATTCAAACTAGTTTGCAGCTCTAACACCTTTTGCTGCTGAGAAAATAACTGGCTTTGTTGTTGCTCAACCGCTGATTGAGAAACCGAACCGCGCTTTAGCAGCCCTGTTAACCTTGTTAGCTCCTGTTGTAATAGTGCCAAACGCTCAGATTCCAAAGCCAAAGATTGCTTAAGTTTTTGCTTATTAAACGCGATCATATCAACCCGCTCTTGCGCAGCACTTAAATCATATTTGGCCTGTGCCAATTTCAATTCATAATCAACGGGGTCAATTTTAAGCAGTATAGTATCAGCCTTCAAAATCGCTCCGACTTCTAAATCTGGGTGTTTATATATAACCCTGCCTGATACTTCAGATACGGCATGCCAAACCTGTTTTGCCTGAGCTCGTCCATAGCCCACGATACTGTATTGTAGCGCTCGCTCAGTAGCTTTAGCGACGGCAACATTAGGTATATGCAATGCATTGTCGTGTTGTTTTGGTGCAGGCTTTAGTTTTACAAAAGCAATTAAAACCATTACGCCCACTAAGGGTAATACAAGCAGCCAGTATTTTTGGTTTAATTTGAATCGACTCATGTTAAAGCCTTTCATTAGTGTTAAATAACCCAGATGTCATCAACAGGGTGTTATGTTGTATTAACGACTCTAAAAAGGACTCGTCATATTCAACCCCTTCCATCTTGAACATCAGCTCTCTCATGTACCATGGGTAAATCAGTAATCCCATTAAGGAGAGTCGAAACAACACCGGATCAACGTTTTCTTTGATTAAACCTTTACTTGCAAAATACAAATACACACCGTCAATCACTTTTAAGTGGGAACTGCCTATTTGCTCTAAAAAAAACTCCCGGCACACGCCTTGATTTAAAATCACTTCTTTTAACATCAGCAAGGGAAACTCTGGAGATAACGCCATCACCTTAGTAAAGCTGCGAAATACATCACTGATTGAGGCAAATTCGTTACCAGCAAGGTGCGTTTTGATGTTGCTCATCACCTGCCCTGTTACCTCTAATATCATGGCTTTGTATAAACCCAGCTTGTTACCAAAGTAATACTTGATCAGCGCAGAGTTTACCCCCGCAGCATCACTCAATTCACGAATACTGACTTTGTCATAAGGCTTTTTGGTGAATTTATGTCGAGCGGCTTGGATAAGCGCAGCTCTTGCTTGTTCATTATCTTTGACAGGTCTGCCAAGCTTTTTACTAGAGGAAGGGGACATACTACGGGGTCGCTATTATTTAATCGATTGGTTAAATAATAGCGACCCTGCACTAATAAGCGAGGTAAATAATTAATCAAAAAGCATGTTTTGATTAACCATTAAAATTGTTAACGTCTAAAGCGAACAACCAGCTCGTACATATCACTGGCAACATCGCTCAATTGTGCACTCACCTGTTTAACGGTATCGGCACTATCCAAGCTGTCATGTGCAAGGCCAGCAATATTAACAATTTGCTGATTAATATCGTCAGACACGGCCGCTTGCTCTTCTACCGAGGTAGCAATTTGCATCGACATATCGTGAATTTGACGCACAGCTTGCTGAATTTGCATCAGCATATCAGTACTTTGCGCTAACTGATCTATCCCTGATACCGACTCTTGCTCACCTTGCTGGGCAATACTCACCGCATGTTGTGTGCTATCACTGAGTTCACTAATAATGGTATGTATTTCTTTGGTTGACTGCTGAGTTCGTTGTGCCAAATGACGCACTTCATCAGCCACAACCGCAAAGCCTCTGCCTTGTTCGCCGGCTCTTGCAGCCTCAATTGCGGCATTTAAAGCAAGTAAATTGGTTTGCTCTGCTATCTGCTCAATCATTTGCGCAGCATCTGCAATTCGTGTGGTTTGCTTTGAAACGCCCAAAACAGAATCGCGAATTTGCAATACGGTTTCACCCAAAGATTCAATTGCATGCTTGGTTAAATCCGCAATACGCGCATTTTCATCTGCCATTAACAGCGCACTCTGAGCATGCTCAGCACTGACTTGAACGTTGCCCGACACATCATTAATTGTGGTGCTCATTTCGTTCATCGCAGTGGCCACTTGCTCGGTTTCTAGCTGTTGCTTTTGTAAATGCTTATAGCTGTCACCCGCTCTTTCTAGCGCTTGACGAGCACCTGATGTTACTTCTTTAGCTGAATGTTCTATGCGCGTGATCACGGTATCTAAGTGTGCTTGTTCACTTAACATGCGTACCTGAATGCTTGCCATTTTGCCATCCCAAGTTGAGTACACTTGCTTGGCCACATCATCACAAAAACTATGCTCTAAACTATGCTCTAAGCGCTTGAGCTGTTCACTATCTCGCCAAAGGTTATAACCACAAATACTCATACTATTGAGTACTACCCAAAAGAATGCTGCATTTTCAGCGCCACTAAACCACAGTGCAACTCCAACAATAACCATAAGTAATGGCCAAAGCACTCTGAGTTTGGGCCATTTAAACTGACTATTTTTGTTATTCATTAAGCTAGCATATAGGGCTTGCGCTCTAGCCACGGTCTCTTTATCTGGACAACGACGAACCGATTCATAACCCACAATCTTACCGTTTTCAGTCACAGGGGTAACATACGCATCTACCCAATAAAAATCGCCATTTTTGCAGCGATTTTTAACAATACCCATCCAAGGCTTACCTGCTTTTAGCTGAGCCCACATGGTTGCGAATGCTTCAGGTGGCATATCAGGGTGGCGAACGATATTATGTGGTTGGCCTATCAGCTCTTCTCTTGTGAAGCCACTTATGGCAACAAAGTGGTCGTTACAATCAACAATTCTTCCTTGCAGATCAGTTATTGATACCAATTTAACGTGAGGTGCAAACTGCTTTTCACGTTGTGTTACGGGTTGATTGAGTCGCATACACCCTCTTTAAGTACTTTAAATTTATGCGGTTTTCGCACGATGTTTGAAAATGGGGCCAAAGGTACTGCGTCACTGGTTAGCATGCAAATAGAATCGTTTAAAAATCACATAAAATCGCAAAACACGCTTAAATTTACCCAAAACAAAGCCAGCCAACACACAATTTAACCGCTAATTTATAAATTTATTCATTAACTAACAGTATAGTGAGCAAAAAAATATAGATCGAGTTAGTAGTTACGAACGTACTGATAATCTTGTAAAATTAAGTTAATTGGTGCAGCGCGAGTAACAACCCGTGAATGGGATGCTCGTTTTAGTACAATTTTTTGTTCAAAGGAGCCGTGTGTGTCACGTTTTTCAGCAATAACTGATAACCCTCATGATGGGCGTTTTAATCAAAAAACAGGTATTTTAGTTACTAACCTAGGTAGCCCTGATGCCCCTACACCAAAGGCTTTAAGAACCTATTTAGCTGAATTTTTATCAGATCCAAGGATTGTTGAGATCCCAAGATTGGTTTGGTTAATGATCCTACATGGCATTATCTTGCGCGTAAGGCCCAAAAAATCAGCCAAAGCTTACCAAAGCATTTGGACAGAGCACGGCTCTCCGCTGATCCATATTTCACAGCAGCAAACAGATAAATTGGCTGCTTTAATTAAACAACACGGTTTTAGCAATACCGAAGTCGTCATGGCGATGCGCTATGGTAACCCGTCAATTGAAGCTGGGCTTGAAGCACTGCGCGACAAAGGCCTAACACGTATCATTGTATTACCGCTATATCCACAATACTCAAGTCCAACAACAGGCTCTACCTTTGATGCAGTGGCTAATGTTTTAAAAAAATGGCGTTGGGTACCTGAGCTGCACTTTATTAATGGCTACCACAAAAATTCGCTGTATATAGAGTCACTCGCCAACTCAATAGCCGAAGATTTGAAAGCCAACGGCACGCCTCAAAAGCTGGTTTTTTCTTACCATGGTATGCCAAAACAGTTTTTAGACAATGGCGACCCATACCATTGCTTGTGCCAGCAAACCACTCGCTTAGTGGTTGAAAAGCTCGGCCTTGATAAATCTTTGGTTGAAACAACTTTCCAAAGCCGTTTTGGCAAAGCTGAATGGTTAAAGCCATATACCGATGCAACGCTAGAGAGTTATCCGCAACAAGGGATAAAAGATGTTGCAATTGTAAGCCCTGCTTTTAGCGCCGACTGTTTAGAAACACTTGAAGAGCTTGAAGAAGAAAACCGCGAGATTTTTGAACACGCTGGTGGTGAAAAATATCGTTATATTGCCGCGCTGAACGACAGAGATGATCATATCGAAGCGCTATATGACGTGATAAAACCGCTGCTGTAATCAGGTTTAAAAATGGCACGGTATTGCACCGTGCCCACTTTTTAATTACTTTGCAATTCTAAATTTTTTCTCAAAATACCGTCTTGACCAACTTATCGAAACAGTGCCAATCACAGAAGGGACAATCCAACTTAAAAATGCAGCGTGATCACCCAATAAATAGCTAAAGATATGACGTCCTCCAAAGGCTGAAAACGCGGTGTATACTCCAATGCCCGAACCCAACATGGCAACTAAATGCTCGATAACCCAAGCGCGAGGTTGCACTTTTGCTGTAAACACATAACGAATATAACGGCTCACCACGAGCAAAGACACCACTGAAAATACAATTAGTAACGTTTGCGAGTGCATGAACCCCAATACCATGGAGATCAAAGCGGTTATCACCAATGCACAGAATAATCCCAAGTGCAGTGGTGTGCGCAACAACGCATTATTAGCTTTCGCTTTGAGAACGCGATCTCCATGATAAATCGACACCAACACCAAAAGTGATAACATCAACAAAAACAATGAAAACACACGCGTATTATTAATGTACGTCGCTTGCTCGGCCATATCCACAAACGTTTTAGGCTTAACGCCCATTGGGTCAAATAAAACCAAAATACAGGCGATAACTCCTAAAACTGATGTGCCATACATCGACCAATTATAATATTGCCCGAAACGATTATGTGTTTTGCTCCCTTTGGTTGCAAAAATAGGTATCCAAAAAAGTACCAACGCGAAACTACCTAATACGATGTGTAAGTAAACGGCTAATTTATGTATGTATTCCATTGCTGTGCTCTCAACTAAAGTTCATGTAGCTAAGATAGCCAGATGACCTTAAGCAACACAGTCACGAATGTCACATCATCACCATGACAATTGTCATGAACCGATATTTAGTACTGGCAAGCTCGACCTAAGCGCATTAATATAAAACCAAAAAAGGTGTACATTCAGTGTTTAAGTATCCACTTAGTTCGTTGGTTACCGTCCTATTAACTTGGGCCGCAGTGGCTATTCCAAGTGTATTTGATGCCTCTAGGCTCGACGTGAGTCTAATTGAATACGTGCTTCACTCTTTAGTCATCGTGTTCACCTTATTAGTGATCAACGAATCTACCCGCTATGGCTACACATTTCGTTACTGCTTACTCACTTTTTTATTTTTATCAATTGCTTATTTGATGTTTCTCGTGCCGTTTAGCATCATTTTAATTTATAGCGTGATGTACTGCTCAATACTCGCGTTTTATGCACCTACTCGACTTTGTTACGCTTATATCTTTGTCAGTAATGGTCTTTTTTTGCTAGCACATGCACTTTATTGGCAAACTGGTTGGCAATGGGCCAGTGTTGGCATGTTCATGGCGTTTCATTTTTTTGCTTTGGTCATGACACAACGCATGATCAGTGAACGCAGCGCAAAAGAAGAGCTTGCCCTGAGCAACGCAAAATTAGAAGCCACACAAAATCTGCTGCGCAATGCCGCAGCGCAAAGTGAACGGCTGCGTTTAGCACGAGATTTACACGATGAAGTCGGACACGCTTTAACATCGCTCATCATCAACTTAGATATTGCCAGAAGAACATGCACGCCCGAGCAACAGACACAATTGCAAGCCTGCTACAAACAAGCTAAACAAGCACTGGCAACAACACGCACTATTGTTAGCGACAAGCGAAATGATAGTGACTTTGACTTAGTCCAAAGTTTAACCCAACTGTGCGAGCGAACCCCCAGAGTTGCAGTGCACCTAGAGGTGGACTCAGAAGTTGCGCAGGTACAACTCGACACAGCACAATGCCTATTAAAATGTGTTCAAGAAGCCATTACTAATACGCTAAAACACGCCCCTACTGCAACGGATATGAACATTACGCTATACAGAAAAAGCGCTCACCTAGCGCTATGTATTAAGGACAATGGCATCTTAAAAGAGACAGTTGTGCTTGGCAATGGGCTCAAAGGCATGCAAGAGCGAGTAACACAACTAAAGGGCCAGCTAGATATCGACACCTCTAAGCAAGGTTTAACCTTAACCATACGAGTACCTTATGAATAAAATAAAAATACACTTAGTGGATGACCAACCTCTGATCAGACAAGGTATGCGCTCGCTGTTACAACTCACCGACACCCTTGACGTAACGGGTGAATCAAGCAGCGGTAACACGTTTTTAGCCCAGCTGTCAGATAACAAAATTGACGCAGACGTTGTTTTGCTAGACATGCGTATGAACGACGGCAGCGGCTTAGAGGTGCTCAACGCACCAATAGCACAACAAAGCGTGCTTAAATTTTTAATATTAACGACCTTTAACGAAAACGACTTTTTGCTAGGCGGCATGGAGGCAGGCGCAAGCGGTTATTTGCTCAAAGATGTGTCGCTCGAAGAGCTAGTGGATGCTATTAAACGCGTTCATGCTGGTGAAATTGTGTTGCAAAACGAGCTCACACAACAACTTTTAAAGGCCAAGCGCCAGCCACAACACACACTAGACGAGCCACTCACAGAAAAAGAGCAACAAATTTTGGCACTGATGGTATCGGGCTTATCAAACAAAGAAATAGCCACACACATATTTAAAGCAGAAGGCACTGTACGCAACCATGTATCGAATATTTTAGCGAAGCTGCAAGTACGTGATAGAACCCAAGCCATATTAAAAACACTGGAATTAGGGCTCTTAAACGAATAATAATTCATAGATTGGGCACAAAAGCATAAGCGTATATCGGGCAATCTTAAAACGCCTCGCTATTTTATACTGGCCAACAAAGCTCGTATGCTCATGGCTGTGAGGTAGCAACGGTGCAGAAAAACGGGTAACGAGGTGGCCCAACTCTTGTCCGTTTTGTCTTTGTAATTTCTCTAATCCAATACCTTGTAATTGAACCCGCGCTTTTTACTACCTGCTATTTGATGCTAAATAGCACCCAGCACCGATAAAAGTACCACCGAATAGTTTGCCTAAAAAGCTACCCGAAATACTTTTGCTGATCTTTGTTTTTGCCTGGCTTGCAAAGAATGAGTAAACAGAAAGGCAAATTAAAGATAACCCCATGAATGTAGAAACTAATATTGAAAATTGAATTAACAGAGGCGCTTTCAGTGTAATAAACTGAGGAAATAGTGCAGTGGTGAAAATGATAGCCTTAGGGTTTGTTAATGCCACCAACAAACCTTGAACATACAAAGAAGTTACAGAGGTTTGTTCGTTGAGGTTTTTTATCGGTGAGTTAATTTTGACTCCAGATTTCCATAACCTTATGCCAAGATAGATCAGATAAACCGCACCAATCGCTCTTAGTACAGTAAAGCCAATAGCGGAATAAGATACCAGTGCACTAAGACCAAGAATAGATACAGCTGACATCACAAACAGCGCTGAGATATTTCCAACAATAGTGGCAAGAGAGTATTTAAAACCAAATGAAACACTGTGAATAGACACAAGTAATGCGGCTGGGCCAGGTGTTGCCGTAGCAAGAAGTGCTATAGCACAAAACGACAACCAACTTTCTAATTCCACTCCCACTCCTATCAGGCTGTTACTAATTAAGTACTAAGCAATGCTACCACTGAACCTAAGCCAATGTCTCATAAATACCCAAGTCAATTGAAACCCTGAATGCTAAATGCGGCGAGTCACACTAAAAATGAGTGTTAGGAGTTTGAGAAATAGAGTTGTAAATCAAGTTCAAATCATCAGAAAATCGTCGTAACTACGTTAAGCAGCTAATCCATAAACTAAGCGCCAGTAGTTACCAAAAGCCAGCCAACATCTCACCCATTAACGGCTTTTGCACCATCCGAGTGCTTAAATTTGTTAGCAGTAAACTTTAGACGTAATACTTGCTGCCCTGTTGGTTCATGAAACTTTTCTTCTTGGTACTCAAAACCATACTTTGAATAAAAGTTACGACCAATACTGTTTGCCTTGAAAACCTCGACCTCCAGGTTGCCATGTAGTTCCTGCGCTTTATCCATTAATGCTTTGCCGATCCCTCTGCCGTGATAATCAGGTTGGAGAAATATTGCCCCCACCTCGTTGCCCATAAGTGCAATAAATCCTTTTACATCTCCACCTATTTGCGCAACCCATGTATCAGTATTCGGTAGATATATCTCAGCAATGTTCTTGCGCTCCTGTGCTATGAACTCATCTGTCATAAAATCATGAGCTAAACGAGTGGCTACTTCCCATGAATCAAGAACCGCTTCTAAATCTGACACCCTATATTGTCGTACTTGCACTATTTTGCTTCCTTTACTTATAAAACCGTCTTCTTGCGCCCACAGCATTAAAACAATGAATGTGTATTAACATATTAACTTGATACATTCAGCCAAGCGAATAAACCCGTACCAAACATGCCAAGTAACGCAATATAGCTAATTGCAAATCCGGTACTTCGCAGTAACTTTTGACCAAAATAATAAAACAGCATATGCGCAACGCGACCAGACAAATATAACAACGCAAAGCCATTTAACCATTCGGGGGAAGCCAAAGATAAAATAGAAAACAGCGCAAATAAAATGAACACTCCTATGCTTTCATTAGTATTTGCAAACGCTCGGTGGGCACGAAATAAAAAACTACGATGATCTTCTGCAATTGCATACCCAGGAGTATGTTTGGCCATAATTGCAGCAACGTCAACCACGGCCAGTTGAAGCCAAATCAACAAACCCGACAGCCCCATTACAAGCACCGTTATATTGTAAGGCACAATAAAGTCCATTTAGTTTATTCCTATATGTTTGTTTAGCGCGACACGAGCGCTTTATTAGTGAGTAAATGTTAATTCAACCACTTCTTTTTTTGAAGCAATTTGAATGCTCATCAGCAGCTGGTCGCCATCAGTATCGGTTAAAAAATCTATATTGCTTGGTGCATTGCCCACCACTTCAAAATACGCATTATCTAAAGAGTAAGACCACAGCTGCAAATCATCATTTATACCAATAATTGTTTCACCAGTTATTACAAAACGTTTCTCGCTACCTTGGCCGTTAAGCTCACTGATCAGTGTATCTTCAACAGGCCCTGGTTGCCAAAACCGTCCGAGCAAGTCGGTGTAAATCAGTGAGCCACTCGCCGATTTTTGCGCCCAAACTGCTGACTTATCATAAACAACGCTGTTACTGGGCTTGGGTAAATCTATCTCAGCCAATCGATACGCTCCATTCAACCATATCAAAGACAAAGCTGTTTGATTTTCGCTATCCCATTGAAAGAGCTTATCAACAGAGTGCGGCAGGGCAAATTTGCGTTCTGTGCCATCTAAAAACAGCTGCACCAGTTCTTTATCTGCATTGACTAAAATACTTTGCCCATCTTGCGCCCACTCAATTGAGAATATATAGGTGTCGAGTGGAAACTGGCTGAGCTGCCAAGCACTGTTGCCATCAGAGAGCCATACCTGTCGCTCCCCTGAACGCACAGAAGTAAAAGCAATATGCTCTCCACCAGGCTGAAATTTAGCGTTATCTTCAGAGACATTTGAACGATGCATCACCCTTTCTTTTAATGAATCTCTGTCCAAATTTAATGTCGCGTAATCAGCTATTGGTACAGATATAACATCGCTATCGTAATAGCCCTTAATTGCCAGCATCTTGCCCCCACTAGGATGTACTTTTGGTGAGCCGATAGGTTGATCCAGTGGCAAACTAATGCTTTGGACTTTTCCGTCTGTTGATATTGTAAAAAGCCGTTTACCCGTGCTGAAGATAAGCTGCCGCTCTAAAGATGAAAAGTTTGGATAAATATATCTAAATTTGCCGATCTGCTCTGGATATTGAACGCGGTTGCTCGAGATCACGTCGCCATTCGGCTTTAGCATTTCTATATAGTATTGGCCATCTTGATGAACACTCATGAGCGCAATCAGCCCCTTTTTAACTGAAAAGTCATAGTCAGTCACACTGCCATTTTCAACCTCGTAAATAACTTCACTACTATTATTTGAGACTGAATAGTTAACAAGCTTCCAACTATCAGCACTTTTGTGCATCAATGCGATATTATCGTTTGAGAGCCAAATTGGGTTGCGAATTTCAGATGATTTGCATTCCATCAGCACGGTTGGAGAAAGTGGACCCTTTAACGCCTCGTTAAAATCTAAGCTTACCAGTTTGTAGCACTTTTTCTGAAGTACAGGCTCCTCGCAATCACCCATAGAAATGAACGTTAACTTTTTACCATCGGGAGACAAGCTATGGCTACTATATACGCCCAAATCTTTGGTTAGCTGAAACTCTTGCTGGGTTTTAATATTTTTCGCCCAAATATTATTAATACAGGCTTGCTCCGAAAAACGATGAAAAATAATAAACTGCCCGTCATGAGAGTAAATTCCTGAACTTTCTTTATTGTCGGTTGCTGTCAACGCTCGAATTTGTGAAATTGTGAGTGTAGGAGTTTGACTGTTGGTCCAAAAATGATAACCAACAGCAGTTATCGTGATTAAAAACAGTATAAAAATGGTAGCAACAGCGCGTGGTTTAGTCGCTTTCTTATTATCGTTTTGAGCGTTAGGTAGGCCCTTTTCTGATTGACTATGATTAGCTGAGCTGACTTGCAGTTTACCCGCTTGCCATTGCACATTGCACTCCAAGCTATAACCCTTTTTGGCATGAGTTTTTATGTAAACTTGCTCTTTACCATCATCACCCAACACTTTTCTAAGCTGGGCAATACTACGCTGCAAAGTATTAGGAGAGACAATGGTACCTTGCCAAACAGCGTCTAATAATTCATCTTGGCTTACCACCTTACCTTGATTTTTAGCCAAGTAGGTCAGTACGCTTAGCGCCTTTGGCGCAATTGTTTGCGCTTGCTCTTTTTTAGTTATCTGATTTCTTGATACGTCAACAAAAAAATCGCCAACCCAATATTGTTGCGCCATATTTCCTCTACTTCAAACCGATAAATGACTACTCGCCTCGTCATCAGCATACATCAATTTGCCTGGGCATACTATTTCATGATTCCTAAAATATTGATTAAATTGCATATTATTACGAGTTAGTTTGTTAAGTAAGTTGGCAGTGTAATAGCTACTCACTTTTTGCAGGCATGTCACTCGCTGTCATCAAGTACCTAATCCAGGTTTAACAAGTAAGACACGCGTGCACACTGAATATGCAGATTTATAAATGATTTTAGTCAACAAAATCAGCTACTGCTGCTTGCTCTTCTTCCTTAAGCATTTGTAAGCATGCTTGGATCGGTTTTGCTGGGCTATGAATATACCCTTGTATTAAATGACAACCAAAATCAGCTAACATTTGCTGCTGCTCTTGGTGCTCAACGCCTTCTGCAATCACTTTAATACCTAATTGAGAGCTCAAATCTATCAAGCATTTGACCATCACTTGCTTGTTATGATCTACCCCCATGCTATCTACAAATGATTTATCAATTTTCACATAATCAACTTGGTTCTCAATTAGGTTGCTTAACGAAGAGTAGCCCGTACAAAAATCATCTAACGCTATTGTTACGCCTAATTCACTAAGCGACTCTAATACCTGCCACGTGTACTTGTTTGCTGCCATCGATTCTGTCACTTCAATGGTAATTGCACTATATGGTAAACCTGCACGCTCTATCGCTGCTGGAATAAGCTCAGTTTGATTGTTACTTGCTTTAAATTCATTTATTGAGCGATTAATAGAAAAGCTAACTTGCTTAAACCCCGCTTTATGCAGCATAGCTAGATCGCAACAGCTCGTTTCAAGTACATACTGTCCAATTAAGTGAATTAGGCCAAACTCTTCCGCAATAGGAATAAAGCTCGCGGGCGAAATGGCACCTAACTCTTCGTCAAACCACCGGATCAAGGCTTCAAATTTTGCAATTCTACCGGTTTTTACACTCACGACTGGCTGATAATAAACTTGTAACGCGCCTACTTTGAGTGCTTTTTTGAGTTTATCTCTGAGCTTAATTTTATTGAGATAGGCGTTTTGAATGGCTTCGTCATGTAAAGCGACCCGAGAGCGACCCAGCTTTTTCGCATTGCTCAACGCGTGTGCAGCATTTTTTACCAAGGTAGAGCCAGCCAAGTACTCCCCTGCATTAAGATATGCAACGCCAATACTCACAGTCAGTTCAATGGTCAGATCTTCAATGTAGTAAGGCTCGCTTAGTAATCGTTTTAACTCTTGTGCATGGGAAATAGCCTCTGAGATTGTTTTTTGTAGCACTAGTAATGCAAATTCGTCACCACCATAGCGACTCGCCATGTCTTTTCTTCTCAGTGTGTTTTGTAATCTATCTGCAACGGCTATTAAAACTCTATCACCTATTTCTGGTCCAAAAATATCATTCACTTCTTTAAAGCGATCTAAGCCAATGAAAATCAAACACATATCATGAAGCCGAAAATATTTAGTTAGCTGCTTTTCTAAATTATGCATAAAGCTGCGCCGATTCAGCAGCCCAGTTAATGCTTCATGGTTGGCATAAAAAGTCAGTTGCGCTTCATTTCGCTTCCAATCCGAAATATCTCTAAATATCGCCACATAATTGATAACCTTACCATCAACCCCCTTTACTGTGCTTAAGGTAAGCTCTTCAGGGAATACCTGTCCGTCTTTTCTTCGGTTATAAATTTCCCCTTTCCACACTCCGGTTTGCCTAAATTGTTGCCACATTTGTTGGTAAAATTGTTTAGTCTGCTTACCAGATGACAAAATCCCTGGATCTTCCCCATATAGCTCGGCAGCGCTATATCCCGTTTGCTCCTCAAATGCGCGATTCACCATCATAATTTTATTGCGATGATCGGTGATCATAAATGCTTCTGAAGCATTTTCGAACACCACATTCGTTAACTCTAATTGCCGGCTCAGTGAAGAGGTATAAGTGACATCTTGCACAGTCGCCCGTAATATTCGCTCATTTAAATGCTCGGTGCTAAGCTCAACCTCCCCTACAATATGAAACAACCCCTGAGTTGTGCTCATTTGTTTATGACAAACCAAGATATCGAAATGATCAATCTTGCCTTGTTTGATAAGCTCCAACTGAGAAGTGACTCTTTGCTTATCATCAATACGCAGGTGAGATAAAAAATCATCAAATGAGACCTCATCGCTGTCGTTGTTCAACAAGCTGCACATCTCTTGACTAAACCAATGTAAATCTTGCCCGATATACCAAGTCCATGAACTTAACTTTGCGATTCGCTCGCCATTTGCCAGTTGCTTTAAAATTAACTCTTTAGCGGACATTTCAAGATTATGACTAAGCTCAGTGGCGACAATACAACCAATTTCTGCAAACCATAGTTTGTCTTGTTCATGCAACACAGCGGGATTTTCAAACATGCAAACCAAAATACCTATAGGCTTATGATCTGGTGCTCTTAGCGTGACACCTAAATAACCATTAATGTTGAATAATTGCAGTAATTCGTCTTGAGGATAAAGGGTTTGCAAGTTCTGTTCAAAAGCGCATACGCAGTCTAACTCTTTTGCATCACAGCAAGGTGTGTCGGCCAAATCATAAACAAAGTTTTTTGCAACTTGTCCATCATGTAAATAATGAAGCGTTTTAACTTGGGAGCCTTCATTTATAAATTTCCCCATTATGCAATGATTTGCATGCAAGCGTTTATAAAGCGTACTTAAGGTGTATTGATACCTTTGTTCACTACTTTGCAAATTGTAAAAACGACTAACAGACAAATCCATAAGTTTCCATACCTTCGTATAATTAATGGGGCATAAGACGACGCCGAATAATAGTTAATTAAAGTACATACAACATATATGTGGATCAATAAAGATAAGAGAATTACAAAAAAAATTACGATAAATGGTTGTAAACTCGATATTTTTACCCATTTCGAAAACAAATTAGTGTAATTCGCTGCACATTTTTACAGTTTCTTACTGGCTCCATCGGCAAACTCCTCGAATAATGCATATATCAACATACCTCTTATGGAACAAAACAAATGAAAAACTTAATTATTGCGTTCACGACCACCCTTTTGTTGGCTGCATGTGCACACCATGAAGATGTTAGACCAGGAGACAGTCAACATTATGTGGTTGTTAAATCAGTAGACAGGAATAAAGGTATCAAAGAGGCATTGGGCCAAGCTGAACACTTTTGTGAAAAAAGTAGCAATAAACTAGTCGTATTGAACGAAAAAGTAGAATATCGCTCAGAGCAGGCTGAGAAAGATTATCTAGATAGCCGCTCAACAACAGAGTTTGTCACCGAAGCAAGCGCTTGGCTTTGGGTGCTAGGTGATGGCTATGTTGACGATGTAGCGGCCGTTGCAACATTAGCAGGAGTAGGCGCTTTAGAGTCAATGGGTGCACCATACTTAGTCACGCTAAATTTTCGATGTGCATAACAATCAGCGCCGCTACTTTTAAACATTTTAAATAGCGGCGCTTTAGCTCACAGGATCCTTTAGTAGCGCTAATCCGCATAATTAGACAAAAACAAAAACACACCAAAAGCAATAAATATGAACCCACTTAGTTTGTTATATAAACTGCGACCAGACTCATTATCCAAAGCATCTCTTACGCTGTTTGCTAAAGCCGCATAACCAAAATAAATCACAAAGTGGATCACCGCACTGGTCAAACACAGCATCACCACCTGAGGTACTAAGGCTTTACTACTGTCAATAAATTGTGGGAGTAATGCGCAAACAAAAAGCAATGCTTTTGGGTTTAACGAAGTCACCCAAAATGCCTGCTTAAAGATAATTGCACCTTGTTTGCTCAAAGGCCTGTGCGCTTTTTTCATATCAATGCGGGTAACGGGTGAACGAATACTTTTTACACCCAAATAACACAAGTAAGTTGCACCACCAACTTTTAAAGCCGTTAAAAGCGCACTAGATGCTAGTAACACCGCTCCCGCCCCTGTAGCGCTAAGAATCAACAACAGCTGAAACGCCGCCACATTACCCAATACCCCAAACGTTGCTTTCTTTTTTCCATAATGGATCCCATTGTTTATGCAAAGTAGTACCGAGGGACCAGGCGACAACAATAGCGCAATAATCACTACACAATAGCCCAAGTAAAATTCAATGTTCATCTTGTGCCAAGCCTAACTTGTTACTGTGGCTACTATAGTCACGCATTACATGAGCAACGCTTATTCTGTAGCTAGTAAATAGCGTGCGCTTTCCTTCTTGTTGTGCAGCTTGATGTTCAAAGTCACGTTTCCACCTCTTAACAGCCTCTTCATTCGCCCAAAATGACAATGATAAGAGCTTACTTGGGTTAGCTAAGCTTTGAAAACGTTCAACTGAGATAAAGCCTTCTACTGCATGTAATTTGCTTTTTAGCCTTGCCGCAATGTCTATGTAGGCTTGTTGGCCTTCAGCTTTCGGTATAACTTCAAAAATAACGACTATCAATTACAGCCTCCTTTTTTTGTTAGTAAATAAGTGGCTGGAACGGCCCTTAAGAAGGTACGCTTTTCACTCACTATAAACTGTTCACTTTGTGCGAAATCAAAGTTACGGCCACCTAGCTGTGAATGACGCAATGTATGTCGATATGCTTCATAATCAGCAAGAGACTCGAAACTAATTAAGCCATATGCAACATTGCTTGTTCCTTCATGTGGTAAGAAATAACCCACTAACTCACCTCCACTTTGCGGAATAATTTCGCCCCAATTCTGGGCGTATTGCTCAAATAAATGCACTTTGTGCGGGTCAATTTGATATTCAATAAAACAGGTTATTTTCAAAATAGTTGTCTCCATGTTTGTTTTTTGGCAGTCTAGCAAACACAAATCGCCACGCTTCGATGCCAATCGAACTATGAAGGAAAAACGTGGAACCAAATATTGCCTACCTTGGAACGCTAGTTGGAGACTCAACTCGCGCTAAAATGCTGACAGCCCTCATGAGTGGTAAAGCCCTAACTGCGACCGAACTCGCGCTAGAAGCGGATATAACACCACAAACAGCAAGCAGCCACTTGATGAAGTTACTGGAAGGCGAACTGATTGTTGTTAGAAAACAAGGGCGGCATAAGTATTTTCAATTAAGAGATCTACAAATTGCTGAATTTATTGAGCAAATGCTAAGTATTAGTGCCTCAATGAGCGGTTCAAACATTACTACTGGGCCCAAAGACAATAGGCTAAAACGCTCGCGCATTTGTTATGACCACTTGGCAGGAGAGTTAGCCGTTGAGCTTTTTAATACACTAATAAATAATGAATTACTGATTATTGAAGATACAGAGCAACTAAAATTAACCGACCCTGGTTTACAGTTTTTTACCAATATTGGTTTTGATGCATCAGTCGCTAATAAAAGTCGCAGGCCACTATGTAAATCATGTTTAGACTGGAGTGAAAGGCGCAGTCATCTTGCAGGCTACCTTGGTAAGTGGATATTATCCGATGTAGTAACTCGCCAATGGGCAAGCCGAGACTTAGACTCGCGCGCAATCGAATTTAACGCTCATGGCTTACAGGCATTTAAAAAAAAGTATGGTATTTGGTAACCTGAACTCGGGTTAAGTAACATAAGCCATTAGACGTATTTTTGAGCACTGAACGGACCATACAAACTTCCCTCGCACTCTTTACGCCGACTCGATATAATTGCGCATAAGCTAGTAAAGGTGTAAGCACTCTTTCGTACATGAAAAACAAAAAAGTTAACCCACTGGTATCTAAATTTACAATAGCATTCTTGCTACTTGCAGCCTTGTGGATGTTTGTAACCGATAAAGAAATGCTTATCCTTGGTAACTCACTCATACTTGTATATATCGTGACGGCACTTGCCTCTCGCATGTTAAAAAAACAAAAGCCCAAGAAAAAGTAAGTAAAAAGCCCAGCATGGTTGGCTGGGCTGTTTATATGTTTATAGTCTTCCGTTCGCTAACTCTATGAAAAATGAATAGTTTAGCGCAGTATCTTTAATGCTCTTAAAACGACCCGACGCACCGCCATGTCCCGCTTCCATATCAACTTTAAATAGCAATTTATTGTTATCCGTTTTAAGTTCTCTTAATTTTGCAACCCACTTTGCGGGTTCAAAATATTGCACTTGAGAGTCATGCAACCCTGTGGTTACTAACATATTTGGATAAGCTTGCTTTGATACTTGATCATACGGTGAGTACGAGCGCATGTAATCAAAATATGTTTTTTCATTAGGGTTTCCCCACTCATCGTATTCATTGGTTGTCAGAGGCAAAGACTCATCTAACATCGTATTGATAACATCAACAAAGGGCACTGCCGCATGCACACCATGGTATAGCTCAGGCGCTTGATTAATAACCGCTCCCATTAACAACCCACCAGCACTACCACCTTGCGCATAAACACGATTTTTATCACCATATCCTTGCGCAACTAATGCTTTGGTCACGTCAACAAAATCATTAAACGTGTTAATTTTATTCAACTTTTTACCGTCTTCGTACCATGGGCGGCCCAGCATTTGCGAGCCACGGATATGTGCAATTGCATACACAAAGCCTCTGTCTAGCAAACTTAAACGGCTGATAGAGAAGCCAGGATCGATGGTATATCCATATGAGCCATACCCATATTGCAATAATGGATTAGTGCCATCTTTTTTGAACAGTGACTTTTTGTAAACAATCGACACTGGTACTTTTGCGCCATCTCGTGCAGTCACAAAAATTCGCTCCGACAAATAGTCGTTAGAGTCAAATTCGCCCAGCACTTGGTCTTGCTTTAATGTCACTTTAGCGTGGTCATTTAAATCGACTTCAAAAATCGTTTTTGGCGTTGTCATACTTGCATACTGTACGCGTACACGACCTCTGCTAAGTGTGTTATTGCCAATCATTGATACGTTGTATGCAGGGTCATTAAACTTAATTTGGTGCTCTTTGTTATTGCTTAACTCACGAATGGTAATTTTTGATTGGCCTTGCTCACGACTTTGATAGACCAGATGATTATCAAACAAATTAATATCTTCCAATTTAACATTTGGCTGATGCTCTATTACCGTTTGCCAATTCGCTTTGTTTGCGGCCGCGTCGACTTTCACTTTCATTAATTTAAAGTTTACCGCATTTAGATTGGTTAAAATGTAATACCAATCACCGTGCTTAGACACAAAGTATTCTAAACCTTTTTCTCTATTAATTAGTCTTTTAGGCTGCGCTTTAACATCATTGGCAGCAAGCACTGATACCCCTTTTGACTCAGTGCTGTAATGGTGGATCAAGATTTGCTCACCATCTTTAGTGCGACTGAGGTATGTATAGTAGGTGTTATCAGCTTCTTCGTAGACCAACTCATCTTGCGCTTGACTGGTCCCGAGTGTGTGGCGAAACACCTGTGTGCCCAACAAAGATACTGGGTCTTTTTTAATATAATAAAGGGTTTGATTATCATTTGCCCAAACGACCCCGTCTTGAACACCTGTTAGCTCATCCTTTAATGTTTCGCCTGTCTCTAAATTTTTGACTCTAACCGTATAGATCCGACGACTCAGGGTATCTTCGGTATATGCCAATAGCTTTGCATTGGGGCTAACTTCAATATCACCTAACGCATAAAATTCGTGAGCTTTTGCCAATTCATTGATATTTAAAAGTAATTCAGGATTAGAACCATCCACCTTTAAACTACGGTAAATTGATGCATACTCTTGATCGCCTTGCGTTTCTCTGAAATAAAAATAACGCCCTTTTTGAACCGGAACAGAGCGATTGTCTTTAACAATTTTTGCTTTGATCTCAGAAAAAAGTTGTGACTGTAAATCTTCACTAGATGCAAGCATGGCATTTGTGTAGTTGTTTTCTTTTTCTAAATGTGAAATCACTCGCTCACTCGAACGCGTGTCATCACGCAACCAATGATAGTTATCAATTAATTCATAGCCGTGAATATTAGTTTTGTGAGGTATTTTAGCCGCCAGAGGAGCTGCTATAGATTGCGCGCTCGCACTGCTCGTTTGCGTCTGCGTTTCAATAGAGGTTGACTGGCATCCTGTTGCCAAAATTACACAAGTCAGCGCAAGCTGACAAATAGCCGATTGTTTCATCCTAATTGTTCCTTGTTTACAATATATTGCTGGTCCTATTTGGTATTTTTCCCATAACAATATGACCATAAAGGACAAATATAATTGAATTATTACTGTAGGAACAGTAATCTCGGTAAACAAAAGTTAACAGGTGTTAAACAATGAGCAAAAAACGACTTGCGTTCTTAATATTGCCCCTTCTTCTAATACTGAGTGGCTGCCAATCAGCAAACTCCCTTCATTCATCGCATGTATCGCTATGTCAAAAGACCATCATTGATTATGTGCAACTTCGTGACAAAGGCCCAATAGAAGACTATCAAGCCCTGTTTACCCAAAACGCGACTTTCAACATTCCTAAGTTAAACATTGCGCTCACCTCTAGTGCACAAATCGCACAAAGAGCAGCACAGGCAATAAAAAACAAAAAGACCATTCATATGATCACCAGCACAGATATCCAAGCCAGTGGTCAAAGCGCTCTCTCTAGCACAGCTCACTTTATCTTATACATGAGTGATAAAAATGACCTCAGTGCAGCAACCAAAATATTTAACGGACGCTACATAGACTCGCTCATCATTGACAAAGGTCGTTGCCTTATTGCAAATAGAAACGTGCTTATCGATAGAGTCGACACCTTGCATTAAAGTTATTTTGACGATCGTTTATGCCATCTGATGAGCTCTTTCTGATCGCGAGTGATCGTATGCCCTTGAGATTCAAGCTGCTGGGCGCTTCGTGCCAAAGCGGCTTCGGCTTTGAGTTCAATTTTTTCCAGCAAAGACAGCAGCAAAGCTTTTTCTTTATCTGTAATGCCTTGCAAAACGTCCGCCTCTCGCGCTTGCATGTGTTCAATCACTTTAAGATACAAAGGAGCGCCTTTTTCACTCAGCTTAACAAACTTGCTGCGTTGCTTTTCATGGTCATTATCAGCACTAATAAGCTCTCGTTTCATCAGTGTGTTAATCGCACGATTCACTGAATATGGATCTAAACGAGATTGGTAGGCAATATCCGCCGCATTAATAGGGCCATAAGAGCCGATATTTAAAAGTACTCTTATCTCTCTGGTTTCAAGTCCTGTTAAGTTTTTTATATACGCATCCCTATCAATAGCTAAAAGATTACTCGCAACTGCTATACGATAAGGAACATGGTTATATAAATCATATGGTTGCTCTATATTTTTCGACAATTCAAAAGCCGATTGGCGCGCTTTATTACTCATAATTTCATCCAATAAACCTAAAGCGGTGTGCATTTTTTGTAGACAAGCGCTAAAAAACCGCTTAAATTATGTTGCAAATGCAACATAACAAAACCAATAGGAAGACATTATGGCTTTAGTAACCCCCCTGGCACAAGATGCAAACTCTGAAGTAGCAGAGCTGGCAAAGTTTTTTAACGAAACACTAGGCTTTTGTCCCAACAGTGTACTGACGATGCAGATCCGTCCTCATATTGCCAAGGCTTTCATTAATTTAAATAAAGCAGTAATGGAAAACCATGGCAAAGTGACCAGCGAATTAAAACGTCTAATTGGTTACATTACCAGCGCTAATACTGGCTGTAGATACTGTGAAGCACATACCATTTTGGCTGCTAAACGCTACGGTGGCGAAGATGAGCGTTTACAAAACATTTGGCAATTCCGTGACAGCAAGCTATTTACTGACGCTGAAAAGGCGGCATTTGAATTTGCACTGGCAGCATCAAGTGTGCCAAATGCTGTTGATGCAACAATTGAAGAGCAACTAAAAGCACATTGGGATGATGGAGAAATAGTCGAAATTTTGGGTGTTATTTCATTATTTGGCTATTTAAATCGCTGGAATGACTCTATGGCTACAACACTAGAACCTGGCGCAGTTGATGCAGGCGAAACGTATCTAACACATAATCAATGGCAAGTAGGTAAGCATACAACCAATGCTTAATAACTCCTTGTTCGTCTGCGCGCTACATCATCTGTGGAGCAAGTGATAAATAACACGCTCACAAAGAGTCGCGATCAGATATAAAATAGAGCTTTCTGGGAGTGCTGCATATGCGTATGATAACTCATACCAATAATAATAAGTGCTCAATACAGCGCAGTTATTACGTTTTGCGCCTCTCAGTAAGCTCACCTCCAACAAAAGCGTTAGACTTTTCTGTAATAACGCAAATCTAGCTCAAGCAATTATATAATACTGGGTTAACATATTTGAAGTTACTTCATAATATAAACTCACTAATACCCTCCCCACTAAACGCTTTGTTAAGTTATTCCTATTAAATAGACGCTAAAAATTAAAAACTATGCAAATTTGATGAATATTAATTAATTTTGTGAAAATTTTATTCACTTTGCGAAGAAAAAACATTAAAAAATATAAAAATTCATATTTTCCCTATATTTTTAATCAAAGCATGATTAGAATGCATCAAATTTCACTTATGGTGAATATAAATTCAATCGCCATTTTGTGGCAGGCTTGTCGCCTAACATTATTTATGCTTTTCTTTGTGAGCATAAAAGCAACAAAACACCAACGGGGATATAAAAACAATGTTTCAACCAAGCTTACTCTCATTAGCCGTGTCTAGTGCGCTCACAAGTGCCTTGCTAATTCCTACTCTTTCGCAAGCACAAGAGGCGCAAGTTCAACAAGGCAAATCACTTGAGGTTATTCAAGTTACCGCAACAAGGCGCTCAGGCTCAGTACAAGAAGCGCCTTTGAATATTACCGCTCTTGATAGCGACGTGATGAGGGATCAAAACATTGGCGAACTTGCCGATGTTGCACGCTGGGTACCAGGGCTTACAGTTACCGACCAGGGTGGTCGTTCAGGTTCACCTATCATAGTGCGAGGTTTGAATACTAATTCATCAGGACCATCTTCAGATGGTGGTACAGTAGCAACCTACATTGGCGAGATACCTGTGGGTATTGATATGCGCTTAACTGACATTGAACGCGTAGAAGTACTAATTGGCCCACAAGGGACATTATATGGTGCTGGCACACTAGGTGGTGCAATACGCTACATGCTTAAAGCGCCGGAACTAGATTTGACCACGGGTAAAGTGTACGGTGATTTATTTCAAAACAGCGAAAGCGACTCGCTAGGTGGCGAATCGGGCTTTATTTTCAACACTCCACTTATTAATGACCAATTAGCCGTGCGTGCCAGTGTCAATGTATATAAAGACCCTGGTTTTATCGACTACAACTATGTAGTCAAAGAGGCAGGCGTTTCGAAGCCTGATCCTGATTGGAGCAACCAAAGCGACGTAGATCAAAATCTACGTAAAGTTAAAGATAACAATGGCGAAACAACCACTACAGGTCGTATCTCATTACGCTGGGCACCTAACGATTGGCTTGATAGTACAATTAATTATTTCTATCAAAAACAAGAAAGTGAAGGCCGTTCTATTGTGCATCATGGCTCACTAAACCCCAATAACGGGCTCAATGCTAAAATCGGTAAATACGAATCAGCCTACCGCTACGAAGAACCCAGAGACAAAGAAGACTCTTTGCTTAGTTTAGAAGTCAAAGCAGACCTTGGTTTTGCTGAGCTTGTTTCTGCTACTGGTTTTTCAGAGTTTGAAGCCGACGGTCAACGAGATCAAACCGATTTACTTATCCGCCTAGATTATGGCTATGAAGAATTTCCTTCTTTTTCATCCTTCACACGAGAAGTTGAACAAGAAGAAACCTTTACGCAAGAACTGCGTTTAGTATCACAAGGCGATTCTGATTGGAACTGGATAGTCGGTGGCTTTTATAATAAATACAAAAGTGATGGTTCGAGTAAAGAATACACGCCAGGCTTTAGCCAATTTGCCGTAGCAAATTTTGGCGGCGCACAAGTGCGCCCGGATAGCTTAGAGTATTATTCAGCCGATCGCAGTGAAATTACCGAGCAAGCCATTTTTGGTGAAGTTGGATATCAAATAAACGACAAACTGACTATTACCTTAGGAGCACGCTTTTACGAATATAAAGTTAACGCAGATTCGGCCGTGGATTTTCCACTATTAAGCACTGTTTTTGGTGATGCTGGACCCAACGATGTTAACTTAGACTTTAAAAACAGTTACGCCGAAGATGATGGTAGTTTGTTTAAGTTTAACGCCAGTTATCAATTTTCAGATACAGTCATGACCTATGCAACAGTGAGTGAAGGTTTTAGAATTGGTGGCTCAAATGGTCTAGCGCCTTGCCCAGATCCACTGCCGGCAAACCAAGCGGGCTGCGGTAAGCCTAACGAAATGCTTTACAAAGACGACACCACTATTAACTATGAGCTCGGCTTAAAAAGTACTTGGTTAAAAAATAGATTTCACTTTAATGCTGCACTATTTAACGTTGATTGGAAAGATGCACAGGTGGGTGGAGCAACAGAAGTAGGGCAACTTCCATATACTTCAAATGCAGGCTCTGCGAATGCTAAAGGGGTTGAAATTGCGACTAGAGCCATGCTGAGTGACTCTTTCACGGCCTATGCAACCTACGCTTACACCAAGGTTGAATTAACCGAAGATGCACCCTTCTTATTTAACACCGATGGCAGTGACGGCGGCGTTAAAGGAGATAGATTACCAGGTTCACCAGAACATCAGTTTTCTTTAGGTATCAACTATCAAACCGAAGTGTTGGAAGACAAGCTGTTAGACATCAACTATGGCCTAACAGCGCAAAGCGACTTTATATCTAAAGTAGGCTTGCATGATAATGGCGAAACCTTGCCCGGTTATGCGCTGAGTAATATCTCTGCCAAGTTAACGGGCGATCAATGGTCTACCACGCTGTATGTTAATAACTTATTTAATAAGTACGCCTTCACATCGGTTAGACGCAGCAACGCAGATATTACATCAGCCAACGGTCGAGAAATTCAACGTAATTACGGCCACTACTTGAACCGTCCTTTAACTGTGGGTATCAAATTCGATTACCAATTTGAACTGTAAACCACTAGCGGTTAATCTAATAGGCTCAAACAGTGTTTGAGCCTTTTTATTTATATAAGAATCATTAACCTATGACGCTCAATGTTAAACACCTGCATCAGCAAGCCATTAAGGCTTTAAATCAAGGCCAACTACAACAAGCGCATCAGTATCTTGTAGAACTGGTGCAAACCGATCCTCAACATGCCGACGGTTACTTTTTACTCGCCATGGTAAATACCCAAGTCGGACAAATTAAAAAAGCCATAAAGCTCATAGAAAAGGCCTTAGAGTTTTCTCAGTCAATCGAGTATTTTGCGCAACTTGCAAAGTGTTATGCGTTAGATGGTCAGCTAGGTAAAGCTAAAAACACCGCGCTTAATGTCAATGTCTCAACAATAAAATCAGCACTGAGTGCAGACACGATAGCTGTTGCCTTGAGTCATGTAGGCTTACATGAACAGGCGGTTAGCTATTATAAAAAAGCGCTAGAGTTGAACGATGCAAATCCGCAATTTTTTTACAATTATGGTGTCTGCTGCAAATTTTTAGGTGAATTTGAGCACGCAAAGAGTGCATTTGAAAGTGCGATTCAGATACAAGAACATCATCATCAAGCACATTTTGCGCTGTCAGATTTAACCAAAGTAACCGAGCAAGATAATCACATTGAACGCTTAACTAAGGTGTTTAAAAAAGTGCACTCTCCCGATGCCAAACTTCATATAGGACATGCTTTAGCTAAGGAATATCAAGACCTAGCACTATACGATAACGCCTTTAATGCATTACAAAATGCCAAAGCCGAAAAGTTAAAGCACGCACGCTTCGATGAGCACGCCTCAGACAAATTGTTTAGCACGTTAAAATCACTTAGCACTGCTGCCTCTAGCAACAATAGCACTGGTTTTCAAAGCGATGAGCCCATTTTTATACTCGGTATGCCACGTTCAGGCACCACGCTTGTAGAGCGTATTTTGTCTAGCCATAGTGAGGTAATGTCAGCGGGAGAACTACAAGACTTCGGTATTACTACCAAGCGGCTAACACAAACAAATACACCTCATGTGCTTGATGAACAGACCATAACAAACGCCTATACGCTAGATTTTGAGCAGCTTGGCAAGCAATACCTAAATGCAACTCGAGTGGTAACAGGGTCAAAGCCGCACTTTATTGATAAGCTCCCGTTTAATTTCTTTTATGTTGATCTAATCCGCAAAGCCTTGCCCAATGCCAAGATCATTTGCTTACTTCGCAATCCCTTAGATACATGTATTGGTAACTATCGTCAGTTATTTACTATCAATAACCCATATTACCGTTATTCACTCGATCTCATGGATACCGCTAGGTTTTATGCGCGTTTTTATCACCTGATACAACATTGGCAAACAGTGCATAGCAGTCAGTTTAAAATACTTCATTACGAGTCACTGGTCGCGCAGCCACAGTTTCACATTCGCGATTTACTGGCTTATTGTAACTTGCAATGGCAAGAAAGTTGTTTGAACTTTCACTTAAACGCTGCGCCAGTCTCTACCGCAAGCAAAGTGCAAGTAAGACAGCCGCTCAATAATAAATCTATTGGCCGATGGCGCAACTTTGAGTCTCAACTAGCTGAAGTTAAAGCTTATTTAAATGAGAACCAAGTGCCATGCTAAGTTTAGCTGCGCATCGTTACAATCTGCTCAGGAGGTTATATGTTTGAAGCAAGCCTTGTTAACTTGCTCCAAGCAGCCAGCTTTGGTGTTGCATCCCTAAGCATATTAATTTTGGGTGCCTATCGTCGGTATCGAGTTATTTGCGGATTTTTTGCACTGACCTGCGCAATGGCTATTTTCAATTTACTTGAAGAGCTCAATATTACGCGCACAATTCATTTGATCACCCCTGTTTTTGTGATCGGGCTTGGTCCCATGCTGTATCTCGTTGTTAAATCTCTTACCAATAAACTTAATAAATTAGAATACTTACACCTTGCTCCGATGATTTTGGCACTGCCTTTCACACAATTTACCCAGCAAGTGATTTTGGTAGGCACAGTATGGCGCTTCGTATATGCAGGGCTTGCCTTATACCACATCTACCAATTTAACTTACGGCTACAAGATTACCGCTCAGATGCTCAAGAAGTCACGCTACGTTGGCTAGGCTGGCTTATCGTCATAATGTCGCTTAATAATGCCTTAGATTTAGTCCGCCTCAATGTACAACCTTACCTCTCACACGAGATAAATGTGCTTGGCCAAGGTATCGGCACTGCAGTTAATTTACTGCTACTCATGTTACTCACAACAAAACTTAACCGAGAACACGCCGTAATATGCACACTAAGTGAAGTGCCCAAGTCATCGCTAGATGTGAAAAATAACAAAGAGTCAGCTAATTCATACAAAGCTATTTTTGAGCATTTAGATCAGCAAATGAATGAAAATACATGGTATTTACAAAGCCGATTAACTATCTCAGATCTTGCGCGGCTCTGTGACTTGCAAGTGCGTGATATTTCTCGCGCCATCAACCTTAATACTAAACAGAGCTTTAACGACTACATAAATGCCTTTCGCGTTGCACATGTAAAACAGGCAATGTCAAAAAACCCAAGTGAGTCATTACTTACACTCGCGATTAATGCTGGGTTCAATGCTAAGTCTTCATTTAATTATTCATTTAAAAAACAAACAGGTATGACACCAAGCGAGTTCAAAAACAGCCTCAACATAGCGTCAGAATCATGATTTTATACGTCTAAATGCTTGCCTTTAGACGCTTAACTTGGGCCGCGATTACATACTCACTGCCAGTTAAACAAATTGGAGTGACTCTATTATGAACCTAACCCCAAATAAGCTACTTTGGCTCATTGCCACACTATTACTCACTACCTCACTAAATGGTTGCCATTCTCACATTGCGCCACCAAAAAGCAGTGACTTTATTATAACGAATGTAAATATCGTAGACCCTGTTAAAGGGGTCATTCATCAACAACAGAGTATTTTAGTAAAAAACGGAAATATAAGCTTAATAAACAATAAATTGAAAGATAAAGCCAGTTCATTAAAAGTCATTGATGGTCACAATGGCTACATCACACCTGGGCTCATTGATATGCACACACACTTTTATGACCCCAGTGCATTAATGAGCAACTTAGCCCATGGCGTAACACATGTTCGCATTCTTAATGGCGCTCCCGAGCACTTAAAGTGGCGTAATCAAGAACGTTCTGGGTTATTGCTAGGTGCAAGTGTAACAGTAAGCAGCCCCATCTTAACAGGCACTAATAACGGCCCGCTCGCCGAGTATATAAATGATGCAAAAGATGCTCGTCAATCTGTTATCGACGCGAAAAATGCAGGGTATGACTTAATTAAGGCATATGGCAGCCTGAATGAAGAAGCCCTTTCATCGCTTATCAACACGGCTAAGGAGCTTGGGATACCTGTGGCAAAACACGGTCCAAATCTCTCTGGCAACATGTCTTGGCAAGATTTAGCTGGGTTACAGTCATTGGAGCACACCGAGGAAATACTGCAAAGTGCACTGGGTCACCAGTTTAACCAAGAAAAATTAACTTCAGTACTGCTACAACTGAAACAACTCAATGTACCTATCACCCCAACTTTAAACATTTTTTGGCAACTAACTCGAATTAGTGAAGACAAAGAAGCTTTTTTAAACACCTTACCAAAGCATTACATTTCGCCAATACTGGCTTATGCCGAAGAGAAAGACCAAATAAAAAGGTGGGTAAATGCTTCTGCAAAAATGGCGAGATATAACCGTAAAACGCTAAATCAACTTATCGATATAACAAAACAAATGCATAGCCATGGCATTGAGATACTAGTGGGCTCAGACGCGGGAGTTTTATGGTCGCCACACGGTTTGGCAACGCACCAAGAAATGGCGTTACTAGCGCAAGCAGGGCTAACGAACTTTGAGGTTTTAAAAGCTGCAACCTACTCACCGGCCAAAGCAATGAAATTGGAGCATCAAACAGGCCAAATAAAGGAGGGGTTATCGGCCGATTTCATCTACACAAAACGTAACCCCATTGACGATTTATCAGTACTTAAGCATCCCGATGCGATCAGTAAACGTGGCATATGGTTAACACAAGCTCAACTTACGGATTTACAGGCACAAGCTATTGAAAATCGCAGTTTAGCGTCAGAGCTATGGATACTATTAACAAAGCAATTTTAATTACTGCTTCCATTTTAATGGTGAGGTTTGACATATTTTCAGTAAGTTTTGTCAAACCTATGTTTAGTAACGAAGTCGTTGCGTCTTCTTTGAAAGTCATAAGCTTATTTTTAGGGAGCTACAAAATAGGCTTTGACCTTCAGTGGCAATGCATGATGTGCAAATACTGCTATATGGTGACTAGTTACAGATTGAAAGCACTGATGTCGCACAGTGCAATACACCACTTTTTAGGGTGCATCATCAGCACGATTCCCTTTAAAAACAAAAAACTACGCGCAACCTCTATAATTAAGAAGCTTGCGCCTTGCCAGTACTCGCAATCATGGAGACTTCGTACTATTGTTAAATGAATGGTACTTATATTTTAACCAAAAGGTGTATTTTCTCGATCTAAAGGTCTAAGAAAATGAGAGTATCTGCCTCAGCATTTGGTTCAGGAGTTATTAAGATGATCCATTTAATCTATATCAGTTCAGCTACTCGCTGGCTAACCGATGAAGAGCTTACACAATTGCTTAGTCAAGCAAGAGTTAATAACGATAAAAAAAATATTACTGGAATGCTCCTTTATGACAACGCTACCTTTATTCAAGTGCTTGAAGGCGATGAAAAAGATGTACATGAGGTATATCATAAAATAGCGCAAGATCCTCGCAACACGGGGCTTGTCAAATTAGTAGAAAAAACCATTGAGACAAGAGACTTTCCGGATTGGAGCATGGGCTTCAAAAATTTACAGTCGTGCTTATCTCATCCAATTCCAGGTTTTGTCGATATATTCAATGGTAAGTTAAATAAAGAAATAGCCAAAAGAAACCATGTGTCGGTAGAGAGGCTAATGAAAAGTTTTGCAGTCAATATCTAGCTTAACCTTGCAGTAGGTTTGTTGTATTTTTCCATACCTAAAAACAAGTATAGTTATGGATATCTTACTCCCCTCCACATAAAGCACGCTCGATAAGTTTAAAATCTACCACCCAACAATTTCCGCCATGCCCTTTATTTGTACAAAACATGCTTAAAAGCCAAGCAGCCTCACCACCTGAACAAAAAATATTCTAACCATAGCGTAGAGCAAATAAAACAAATAAAATCATATGTTTGAATAAAAGAAACTTGCCTTTTGAACGCCAGAAATGGAAATGTCAACATTGAATTCCTTTGTGTAACCCTTTAACCTTTATTTTTATTGAACGTTCAATTAATAAAAATATGCCAAAAGTCGGAATGGAACCTGTTCGCCGCGAGCAGCTAATAAAAGCAACCATAGAATCGGTTGCTGAGCTGGGCTTACAAGGTACAACTATTAACAGTATTAGCAAAAAAGCAGGGTTATCTTCTGGGATAATCAGTCATTATTTTGGTGGTAAACAAGGTTTAATTGAAGCCACAGTGCGTTACTTATTGTCGAGCCTTAAAGTGGAGCTAATGGCAAAAGTAAATAGCGAGACACCACCAGAACAAAGGCTGATGTACATCGTTGAAGCCAACTTTGCTTTAGTGCAACAGCGAAAAGATACCACGCGAACATGGCTAAGCTTTTGGGCGCAATCAATGCACGACCCAGAATTACACCGACTTCAGAACGTTAACAGTAAACGCTTATACAGCAATCTGGCGAGCTCGTTTCGACAATTAATGAGTACTGAAAACTCGAAGCGCGCCGCACAGCTCAGCGCAGCAATGATTGATGGCTTATGGCTTCGTGCCGTGCTAAGTCAATCAGATAAAGACCAATTTAAACACAGTGAACAACTTGCAAAAGACTATGTTCACTCATTGATCAGTCAGTATGGAGCCTAATATGACAACCATGACGTACAACGTCCCCGTCTACCAAAACTTTATTCACGGCCAATACATGGCCAACCAAACTGGTGAGAGTTTTGAGGTAAAGAACCCAGCGACTGATGAAGTGATCTATCGCATAGAAGTGGCTGACGAATCAATACAAACAGCAGCTATTGAAAGTGCCAAACAAGGTTTTGCCATTTGGTCTGCCATGACACCGATTGAACGCAGCCGCATTTTATTAAAAGCGGTTGAGCTGCTGCGCGCTCGTAATGATGAACTAGCGAAAGTAGAAGTGCTAGACACAGGCAAACCATGGCAAGAGGCTGAGTGTGTAGATGTACAAACAGGTGCCGATGTTATTGAGTACTTTGCAGGCCTAGCACCCGCTCAGGTTGGTCAACAGCAAATGGTTGGCAACGATTTTTACTACACTCGCAAAGAGCCACTGGGCATTTGCGCTGGTATTGGCGCTTGGAACTACCCATTACAAATTGCTTGCTGGAAATCAGGCCCAGCTTTAGCCGCGGGTAACGTATTGTTGTTTAAACCGTCTGAAGAAACCCCGCTTGGCGCATTAAAACTGGCGGAAATTTTTGTTGAAGCAGGAGTACCAGCTGGCGTATTTAATGTAGTGCAAGGTGCCGCAGAAGTGGGTCAATGGCTAACAGGTCACCCAGAGATTGAAAAAGTGTCATTTACCGGCGAAGTTGGCACGGGCAAAAAAGTCATGAGTAGTGCAGCTAGCACACTTAAAGACGTCACGATGGAATTGGGTGGCAAATCCCCTCTTATTGTATTTGATGATGCTGATATCACACAAGCCATCAGTGCAGCGATGCTTGGCAACTTTTATACGCAAGGTGAAATTTGTACCAACTGTACACGCGTTTATGTACATCGTAGCGTTTATGAGCAGTTTATCAGCGAGCTTAAAACACGCACCGAGCAAAATATCATTGCGGGCGACCCGATGAACCCAGAGGTGAATCTAGGGGCACTTATTTCAAAGCCGCATCAGCAACTCGTCATGGACTATATCAACAAAGGTATCGCTGAGGGCGCGAAATTACTCACAGGTGGTAAAGCACTAAACCCAGAATCAGCACCGAATGGCTACTTTGTTGCACCAACCGTTTTTGTTGAGTGTACTGATGAGATGACCATTGTTAAAGAAGAGATATTTGGCCCGGTAATGAGTGTTCTGGTGTTTGACGATGAGCATGAAGTAATTGAGCGCGCAAACAACACGCACCTTGGTTTAGCCGCTGGCGTATTCACCAAAGACATTCAACGTGCGCACCGCGTTATTCATCAAATTCAAGCGGGGATCTGTTGGATCAATGCGTATGGTAACTCACCTGCTGAGATGCCCGTTGGTGGCTATAAACACTCTGGTATCGGCAGAGAAAACGGCATAGAAACGCTAGATCAATACACTCAAACCAAATCGGTTTATGTAGGTATGAATAAAATCGACAGCCCATTTTAATTGGAGAAACCATGACTCAGAAATATGATTACATCATAGTTGGTGCTGGCTCCGCGGGATGTGTACTCGCTAATCGACTGACCGAAAATGGCCAACACAAAGTGTTGCTACTAGAAACGGGCGGTAGTGATAAAAGCATTTTTATCCAAATGCCAACCGCTTTGTCTATCCCTATGAATACGGACAAATACGCATGGCAGTTCCACACTGAACCTGAGCCGTATTTGGATAACAGAAAAATGCACTGCCCGCGCGGCAAGGTGCTCGGCGGTTCGTCTTCTATCAACGGTATGGTATACGTACGTGGTCATGCTAAAGACTTTGATGAGTGGCAACAGCACGGTGCACAAGGCTGGGACTATCAGTCATGCTTGCCCTATTTTAAAAAAGCTGAGTCTTGGTACTTAGGTGAAAACAGCCATCGAGGTTCACAAGGCCCATTAGGGGTCAATAACGGCAATGAGATGGAAAATCCGCTTTACCGTGCCTTTATTGAAGCAGGCCAGCAGGCGGGTTATGCCAAAACCAACGACTATAACGCAGCACAGCAAGAAGGCTTTGGCCCGATGCATATGACCGTAAAAAACGGTCGCCGCTGTTCAGCCAGCCGCGCCTATCTCGACCCTATTAAACGTCGCAGCAATTTAACCATTATTACTGGCGCACAAGCTCAAAAAGTACTGCTTAAAAACAAGCAAGCGCAAGGAGTCGAGTTTAAAGTTAAAGGCAAAGTGCAAACGGCTCTTGCAAAGCGCGAAGTGATCTTAAGTGCCGGCCCTATTGGCTCACCGCACTTACTGCAGCTTTCAGGCATTGGTGATAAAGCGATACTGGAAAAAGCGGGCGTTGATGTACAACACCACTTACCAGGTGTTGGGCAAAACTTACAAGACCACTTAGAGTTTTACTTTCAATACAAGTGCAAGCAACCCATTACCCTCAACGGTAAGCTGGGGCTTATTTCTAAAGGTTTGATTGGTGCACGTTGGATCTTAAATAAAGATGGGCTTGGTGCAACAAACCATTTTGAATCTTGCGCCTTTATTCGTTCAAAACCTGGGGTTGAGTGGCCTGATATTCAATACCACTTCTTGCCAGCGGCCATTCGTTACGATGGTAAGAGTGCCTTTGATGGTCATGGTTTCCAAGTACACGTGGGGCATAACAAGCCTAAGAGCCGTGGTGCAGTCACTATTGCATCTAACAACCCAGACAACGCGCCAAAAATTCAATTTAATTACCTTCAGCACCCTGAGGATATTGAAGGATTTAGAGCATGTGTACGTCTAACTCGCGAAATCATCGAGCAAAGAGCCTTTGACGATTATCGCGACGATGAAATTCAACCAGGTAAAGATATACAAACCGATGAACAAATTGACGAGTTTGTGCGCCAAGCGGTTGAAAGTGCCTATCACCCTTCTTGCTCATGTAAAATGGGTGAGGATGAAATGGCCGTGGTTGACTCTCAAACCAAGGTCCACGGTATCAATAGCTTACGTGTGGTTGACTCATCTATATTCCCAACCATACCTAATGGCAACTTAAACGCCCCAACTATTATGGTTGCTGAAAAAGCCGCAGACCATATTTTGGGAAAAAAACTACTTAACAACCTAGATGTACCCGTCGCCATGGAATCACAGTGGCAACAAGTGCAACGTCGTTCGGAGATCTAAATTTGCCACTCGCTCAGGCAGCTATACCTGAGCGGGGCTCGCAGTGGCGTGCGGGATAAATTGGTTATCCCAGGAGTTTAGGGCTTTGCTCTGCTCTCTCAGCATTAATGCGAGATAAAATAAAAAACAACGGAGAAATAATGAGTTACTTTTACTTATTTTGGGAGGGTGACAATGACCTTATGGCTTAGTGCTGGTATCATTTTCACCCTATTAGCAATTGCTTTAATTATATTTAAATGGGGTAATTTACAGTGTGTGGGCGTCACACCAGTTAAGACATTTACGTTTATCGCCATATTGTTCACGTCAGGCTTAGATGTCGGACTGATCATGTTTCCTCTTACTGAGTTTGCGGGTTACGCAGACATAAAAGCAAGCCCAGAGTACGCGTTTGCAAATCCTTTAGCCATTGAATTTGGTTTTTGGGGCTTTTTGATCTGGGGATTTTATTTCCTTACCTGCTTTTATTTCTGCGTAATAGAACCCAAAGTGAAATTTTTTGAAATTCCTTGGGTGAAATTAGTCAATAATGTGATCATTATTGGCACCTGTGCTTTTACAGCCTATTTATTACTATCCAACTTACCATGGTATTTACCCGAGGTAGGCGATGGTAGCTCTATTATTCCAACCTTTTATTTGGTAGTGCTGGCGGCCATTTGCTTTGCGGTGTACTCAAGTACAAGTTTAAAGTATGTACGCTTTTTAAGTATCTCTACCACTTGGTTGTTTATCGGCTTAATTGCCTTTATGTGGGGCTCTGCCTTTATCTTTGGCGATAGCGGCATGCAAAGCTTTGCCAATAAGTTTGCGTTACTGGGCGATTATTTTGTCAACATTGACCAATTTGTATTGCCACTAAATGATTACCACGAGTTCTATCTATTTTGGTGGTTCGCATGGAGTATCATGATTGGCCAATTTACTTCTCGTTTTGTAGGTGGACTTAAGACTTATCAAGTACTTGCTGCTATGTTGGTATTTCCTTCTATCCCAATCGCAGTATGGTTTAGCGTGCTCTATCACTACCATGAAGCGGGGATTTCAACCGCAGGAATTAAAAACTTTGCCATGGTATTTGTGGGCGTCGTGTTTGTGATCAACTCACTTGACTCGCTTATTCGCCTATACACAGACAACTTAAATTTAACAGTAAAACGCTTAGGTAAGCGTAACTACATGTTATTTAATATAGTTGCGCTATCATTATTAACCTTATTGTTCAAACTTGAGTTTTTACAAATTCAATGGGTCGGCGCACTGGTCATCGGATTGTTTTTCTCCTGCGTTACCTACATAGGTTACAACAAGTTTAAAACAGTGAGCCAAATAGATAGCTCACCTAAAGACAACAAAATTGATTACAGCAAAATTGAAACTGCTAGCTAAGGATTACAACATAATGACAACATCAAAAACTCTACTATTAGGCGCATTAGCACTCGCTTCAACCCAAGCTTTGGCGAACCTATCTACAACTATTACCGCTGCGTCAGACTACACATTTAATGGTGTAAGCCAGACCAAAAACGACCCAGCATTGCAAGGCAGCCTCGATTACGCTCTTAACAATGGTGTATATGTTGGCTCTTGGGCATCAAACGTCGATTTCGCTGACAACACAGATCTAGAGTGGGACTTTTACGTTGGTAAATACACAACGCTTAATGAAAGCTGGAGCGTTGACTATGGTATTGCCTATTACAGCTATCATGGTGGCGACAACTCAAGCAATGGTAACTACCCAGAAGTTTATTCAAAATTTGGCTTTGCTAATTCACTTGGTCAAACTGAATTTAACTTCTGGTACAGCTGGGACTATTTTGGCACAGGCGCGGATCATACCGTTGCTATGGTTGCACACAGTGTTGAAGTAGCGCCAGGGCACACATTGCGTGCCAGCTTTGATGTATCTAACTCTCTTGATGGCAATAAATATATGTGGGATGCGGGCGATAAGTCGTACACACATTACCGCCTAGCCTATCAAACCAGCTACGCAGGCTTTGACGTTGAAGTAGCGGCAGAGAACACCAGCCTAGATTATGATACGGCTGACGAGCGTGTTGTGCTTAGCGTCTCTCGCACATTTAATTTGTAAGATACAAGTCTCCTACTACTTGTAAACAAGGCCAAGCGAAAGCTTGGCTTTTTTATGGGTAAGTATCTGCAGATTTGAAGGCATTTCATCATAACTAAAAATATTACAAATACTCAGCCTATTAATACCAATTGCATTAAATTGGTGATCAGATATTGCGACAGATAAATGGCTTAGTAACAAGGCAAATATTTCGCTATGTAGTTATTCTACATGAGAAATATTTAACGCAGTTAATGAGTTATTTAGCTCGCTAGAATGATCAATGGATTAATAAAATTGGTATAATATCGCTCTACAATCTTACTGCGTTTTGCTTAGACTACCTAAATAGACAGTCAATGAATAAAGACAAACAAAAGCATACGCTTGTCTATCGCTGGGCTATCGGCCACACTAATAAACTGCAAGCTATAAACTTTAACATATTAATGAGCACAAAATTTCTATAACCTATTGAAATATATACTTTGTCATATCGGTTACGTACCAGTGACGTAAAGAATAGTCGAGTTTTTCGTTAAGCTCTCCTTATCAATACAGCAAAGGACTAACAAAGTGATTACTAGAAAATTAAGGTTGCAAAGAGGCTGGTCTCAAGACCAACTGGCACAGTTAAGTGGCTTGAGCCTTAGAACAATCCAGCGCATTGAGCGCGGTCATACACCAAGCTTAGAGTCACTCAAGTCTTTAGCTGCTGTTTTTGAAACCACAGTCGCAGACCTTCAACAGGAGCTTAAAATGAAACCACACAACTCAGATATCAGTTTAACCGAACAAGAGCAAACAGTGATTGAACATGTTAAAGCCATTAGAGACTTTTACTCACACGCTTTAACCTATGCCATTATCATTGTTTTCTTATTTATTCTTAACTACATAACTAACCCTGGTTATATTTGGGCTTGGTGGGCCGCACTTGGCTGGGGAATAGGTCTTGCCTCGCACGGGTTAAGTATTTTTGAGGTTTTTGACTTTTTTGGCCCCCGCTGGGAGAAAAAGCAAATTGAAAAACGCCTAGGTCGAAAACTCTAGTAGTGCAAACACTTCCTAAAATGCCTAGCAGGGGGAGCTAAGCTCCCCCAATTTAAAAGTACTTTTCCCAATGCAAAACCATTCATATTGCTTCTGTAATAACCACTCAGGATAGTCAGTTTCAATATTAGAAAATGTACAGAGTTATCGGTTCTGTCATTTATTGCCATCATCGTACCTGTATTATCAACACTGACACTAAGATAACCCATAACATTTATACAACACGCTTTTTTATGGCTTTTTAGCATGTCTGTCTGCTTATTTATTATCTACTTTAGCCTTTTTATACATGATTTTTTTGCCGCCAAGCCGGCCTTTATCGGGCTTGTTATTAGCATCACCTTATGTGTTATTAATTCCTCTAATTGGGTTTATTTTTGGGCTATTCAGTGTGGTGCAAAATATGTGGCAGTAAGATATTTTGTCACATAACGTCAGCTTACATAGTGTGAAGGGTTTTATTAAGAGGATGTAAAACGAGTTGAAAACCCCCTTAAATGTATAAATAGTGAGGCTCATATCTACAGCCTGCTTGCTGTATGCTCGTACAATCGAACTCAAGCAAACTCTTTTTATTGCAATAAATTATTCTATTAAATAATATGTTACTGATTTGTTGTAATATAACTGTCGGCAGGATAAAGCTTTAATACTCTTGGCAAACTTGAGTTATGTCTCGCGCCTTTTTGTAGAGCGCCCTCTTTTACCTAGCACACCACTTGTATAACCAGATCACTTCTTACATTTAACAAGGCTATTCGGTATAGACTATGGACAAGCATTACACAGCGTTGCAAACAGACTTTGGCGATCTCGTTAAAGAAGCCTATTGCTTGCTCACTCAACGCGCTCAAGATTACAAACCACTACATAAACTGTCACGCAGGTCAGCAGCTGCAGCGAGCATTTTCGTTCTTATCAGTGCATGCTATCTCTTAGCCGGTCTCTCCTTATTTAAATCTACCCCTATTGCAGACATAAAAGCACTAGGTGACATAGTCATTTTTGATGTTGGTGATAGTGCGCAGCTAGAAACCTTATGCTGGAGTTTCAAGCTGTTTTTAGCCTATCTTTTGATAAACCTAATATTCGCTTTCATAAGAATGAAAACGAATAAACTGTGTTCATGTAAGCAAAGTAAAAAAGACGAAGATGATAAGAACAAAGGTTCAGAAAAAACTCTAAGTGAAAATATAAAGTGCAAAATATTTAGCATACTTTATGAACAAACCTATCGTATCTATTTCTTGATTGTCTCATCGGGCATCAGCGCATTGCTGTTTTTTGAGTGGCAACAGTTAATGCCTGTGTTTTTTGCTGTAGGCTTAATTATTTTTATTCTATCTTATTCAATTAATCGCAAGTTTGGTTACACACGCGCATGGTCTAGAAACAGACTATATGCAGAAAAAATACGCATTATTGATGCGCGCTATAAGTCTGGGATAATTTTTAGAGATAAAGCGCATGAAGACTTACTCAAACTGTTAGAACAGTACGAAGAACAAACCCATCAAGATACCGTTAATGACTATATCAGCTATGGAAATTCAGCATTGAACACATTAAAAGGACTGAGGAAGTAATCAATGAGCCAAACACATATATTAAACTTGGATAAAAATGAGTTCAGAGACGACTTCATTGGTAAAGATAATCTGAATGAGCTGTGGCAAGACGAAGCACGCGAAGGGCTGATTAGCCGCTTACAGACCTGTCTAGCTGAAGCCAAGCATTATGCGAAAAGTAGAGCCGACAATCCACATAAAACATGGCTCTCTCACAACGCCATTTTAGTATCGGGGCAACGCGGTACGGGTAAAACGGTGTTTTTAAGAAACAGCGAAGCTATATGGAAAAATGCCAGTCAGCAATCAGACAACAATAAAAGCGCACTGTATTTTTTAGATGTAATTGACCCCACCATGCTCGTCAACGACGACTCTTTTGCCAATGTCATCGTAGCGCAAATATACAGCGAAATAGAAAAGCATATGTTACATCTTGCCCATGTAAGTGGCTCAAGCTCTAAACAAGCGGATAAAAACAAATTTACTCAAGCATTAAAAAAGCTTGCTGATTCTTTAGGTAAGTCCAGCGAGTTTAACGGCCACACGGGTATCGATAAAGTTCAACACTATAAGTCGGGCATACATATCGAGTCTTATTTTCACGAGTTCGTTGAAATATCGATAAAAATTTTAGGCTGCAACGCGCTTGTGCTGCCCATTGATGATGTGGATATGGCGTTAGATCGTGCCTTTGAAGTAGTCGATGATGTGAGAAGGTTATTGGGTTGCCCTTATATAATCCCAATTGTCAGTGGCGATATGCGCTTGTATGAGCATATGACTCAAGTCCACTTTGATGACAAGGCCTATAAAAAACATCGCCATAATCCTGCGCTCATCAACGAGGGTAAGGCAGTCACCAAAGAACTCACAACCGCATACCTTACCAAAGTTTTTCCAAACCAAATGCGGCTATCACTGCTACCCATTAGCCGCTTGGTTAATAGCCTTGAGATCACCCAAAAAGTGGGCAATAAATCTTTGGGGTATCCTATCAAAGAGTATGATAAGTTATTGTTTCAAGCCTTCTACCCACTTTGCCATAACAACGAAGTGCTACAAAACTGGCCTGAGCCAGAATCATCACGTGAACTGGTTCAGTTAGCACGGGCTATTCCCCCCAGCCATATAGATACCTCTCTAAGCGAAAAAAATGTACCTCAACCCGATAGTAAGACACTATGGGAAAGCTATGCTAGCTGGGCAGAACAAAAGAAAAATGGCGTTGCCTACACCAACGCAGCCTCGTATCTAACACTTGTAAATAGAAACACAGAGCAGCCATTTGATATTCAAAAATTACTTTCTTTTAACCCCAAAATGCAAATGGACAAAGAGCTATATCCTTGGGCAAGAGTTGCTTTTTACAAGCAACAGACTGCCGAAATGGCCAAAATTGAAAGCGAAAAGGATCGCACTAATAATAGAGATATACTCGATTCGGTATTTAACGCTCAATCTTTGACTTTGCGCAGCATGCCACCTTTGGAGTTTTTTGACTTCAAATTATTCATCAGTAACAAAACTATCGACAATACACCAAAAACCTTTCTACAAGACGATCAAACTGGGCTTTCAAGTAGCGTAAGAGATAGGGTGTCAACTGAACAACTGCTCTTGGATATATTTACCCACAAAGACTTCTATTCCACCATGTCTAACACCTACCGGTTTGTGTTTATGAGCCGTGCCTTTGAGATTATTGCCTACTCATTTTTGTCGCCCACTGCGGACCATAAACAGTTGGCCGACAATATAATGGCTATCCTGAGCCGAGCACCGTTTTATTCTATCTTTAATATGAATATGACTAAAGCAGTGTTTAATGATGACGATGATGCTGAAACAGAAGAGTTAGAGCATAATAACTCTACACAAGCGTCTACGGCAGCCGAATTGAGTAATCGTATTGCTAATTGGCACATTAATAATAAAACGTTGTTTGAACAAATAGATACACGCAAGCTCACTGAGCTTTTAGCGTATATGTTTAATAAAACATTCACTGCCTTCAACTTATTTAAGTATCAAAGACTATTAAAAACAGAAGAGCGTCGGAGTCTATTTAAAAAAAACCAAGGCTATAAAGACGAACACCTATCGGATCTTGTCACGCGATTTAACTATATGTTACTCAACTCCGCTTACAGTGCAGGAGTACAAGGTGAAGCAATAGCCGCCAATGTCGCTATGACGGACAACTACACCACTATTCGGGACAATTCAGAATTTGAACGCTTCGACCGTACATTAATGCGGAATAGAGCATTTTTGGAAGAACAATCCAAAAGTTCTGATTTAACAGCAGGTGATACACCTTCGCTAACGCTTGCATTCTGCCAAGCCCTCGAACAACACCCAATTATAAAGTTGAATCATTTAGATAAGGGTAAGACCCTAATGCTGGGTAAGTACAAAGAAACTGCTGTAGCTATAAATGACGCTATTTTTGGACAACTGCCTCAAAGTGCCCCAACAGTCGTTTTAAGCGAAGAGATCGATGATAAAATTTATACTACTCTTGTAGAGCTTCTTGCTCTGTATCATATGGATGAACAAACAAGAGCCAGTACCGCAAGATTGCGCAACTGGCTAACTCAAAATACGGATAATATAATTAAGCGCTCTTCAGCCTTCAAATGGTTATTTCAATACCCTAAAGAAATTTTGCAGCAATTTAAAGAAAATAGAGGGCTAAATGCACAATCTGATGAAGGAAAGGTACTTTCTGCGCTCATCGTTTCGGGGCTTTTTAAGTGATCTGTACATCAGACAAATCGGTTGTTGCAGCCGCGCTACTTACATCAGATCGCTTGCTCAAAACCGCAGACAATTTAGAGCAAGTGCTAACGCGTTCTGAAGCGCCCGAGCATAACGCCAGTTTTATCAACGCCGTTGAAGACTATCAAAAGTATGTGAGCCATACGCTGCGTACTGACGATATACGCCATATGCTCACACTACACGGCACTTCAGATATTGATGGGGACCCTGAACAGTTACTGAGCAAACTGGCCGACTATTATTTGCAGTGGCAAGGCAATAGCTTTGAGGTCAAACCCAAAAAGCTCGATCAATGGTTAGAGTTACTTAGTTTAATTGACCCTAGTTGGGTTGTTGCCCAAGCCTATAAGGATATTACATCGCAACACGGGGTGAGTTATCTAGATGTCATCAATGCCATTGTTAACGAGCAATGCCCGTTTGCCCTGCCTAATGACAGGTTCGGTCGAGGCTATGCAGATAACCATGTACATTTAGGAGGACATGGTTACATAGGCCCTTCGCTGCTCAGCTTTGCCCTATACGGAGAACAACTTGATGATGCCATCGTTTGGCCAAGGCGCAGTGAGTATACCCAGTTTGAAAGTGGAGTGTATAAAAAACAAAGTTTACCTATTTGGTGCCATTATTTAGGGTGCAAGCTGATTGAACGCACGTTCAATGTCAGCGACAAACCATTTATTCCTTTTAGCTCAGAAGAAGCAAAGAAAGCTGAGCATAATATCCTAGTTTACCTCAATGAAGATGAAGCACAGCTACCATCGCAGCCCTACTTTGTTGCTGCACATAACCGTTCGGCCCCTTCAGCAAAAAGGTGGCTACTGTATTGTTTAGGCATATTAAGCACTCATAGCAATCTTAACTTACTAAAAAGCCAATTTATTCGCACCAGTAATATTTTAAGAAACTACATGGTGGTTTCTGGTGTAGGGCTAAGCCAATTTGTGAACCATTCACGCTTCAAAGCCAGAGACGTGAGAGCACTCAAACACCAAACTAACAGTGCGCTTGATGCGCTAAACGCCGATATGCACCAGAATTACCGCGAATTTAGGGCTACTTCTAAGGTGTTACTTGGCAGCGAGTGCTTTCCAAGCAACCCAGATACATTAGCTAAAGTGCTAAATGGACTATACAAAATCAGTCTCGCCGAACGGGTACACTTTGTTTTACACTTTACCCGCTCTGGAGAGCGTAGCGACAAGTACCAAGAAGGTTTCAGGAAAAGACTCAAACAACAAGTCAATATGCTACAAGAATTTGCTTGTTCAACCACGTTTTCAGAAGTAGAAAGTAACAAAAGCGGGCTTTCCAAAGCTCAGAGTGAGTTAACCTTTGATTTGCGCAAAGCCATTCGTGGTTTTGATGTCGCAGGCGATGAAAATCAGCTCCCCATTGAAGTTTTTGCACCTGCCCTTCGGGTACTACGCGAAGCTAAGTATAGCTCTAAAGGTATGTTTTCTAACCGTATGCAACGACCCTTCTTAACTGTTCACGCGGGTGAAGATTTCAGCCACTTACTCAGCGGATTACGTGCTATTGATGAAGCCGTCTACTTTTGTGACTACCAAGCGGGTGATAGGCTAGGCCATGCATTAGCCTTAGGCGTCTTACCCAAAAAATGGGCAAAGCGTCAACGTGTTGCTTACCTGACATTAGATGAGCACCTAGATAATCTAGTATGGTGTTATCAAAAAGCACTAGAAGTCGTACAGCAGGTACCACAGTTTACCGGCGTGCTACAGTTACTGAACGAAAAAATTCAATATTGGTCGTCACTTCTGCATGGGCAAGAATATACCTGCCGAACACTGTATGAAGCATGGAAACTGCGTAAAAATTGCCCTTTAGCTGTGAGCAATAAGAATCTTATGGGACCCGGTTGGGCGATTGATTTTGATGAAAATAAGCCATCAAACACGTCTAATAAGGCATTTGAGCTTTGGAAACAGTACACGGATAATAGTTTATTATCAGACAATAATCAAAAATCTGTCATGATCCACTGTATTCCTAAACAAGGTGAAGAGCCGTTTGGCACAGAGCAAGGAATGTATTTTGATTCTATTTCTGCTGCAGAGCTTGAGCTGTACGAAGCCATTCAAGATTTACAGATGGAAAAGTATGCCGCTCAAGAGATAATTATTGAAGCATGCCCAACCTCCAACGTTTATATTGGTCGTTTTAAACATCATCGCGAGCACCCTATTTTTCGCTGGGATCCTCCTGAACAAGAATGGATCAAGGTGGGTGAAAAATTCAATCAGTTTGGTCTTCGAAAAGGCGCAGTTGCCGTGTGTGTTAACACCGATGATTCTGCCCTGATGCCAACCACTATTCAAAACGAACATCGTATATTACAGCAATCGGCAATTGAATATTATGATGTGGGTGTCAACAAGGCTGAAATTTGGATAGAGCGGATACGTAAAAAAGGCATAGATGTATATAAGAGTAACCATTTAGACTGGGTAAACAATAAATTAAGTTAGTTTAAGGGGTTAGTATAACCCCTTGGTAAACAGATCTAAGCTCTGTTGTTACTCGCAAACCATACAAACTCAGCTAGACTAAAATAAGTCGTAACTAGCAGTAAGCAATATTGATGAAAGAGTGTATTTGGCTGTTTCTTTCCCTCTCAATTTTTCTATGTACTTCAATAAATGCACAACTGCCCGATGAAGAGTTCAGTCAATTACGCACACAAGTAAGTAAAGCGGGCGGTCAATCGCCTTTAGCTGGCATTGACCAAGCTGAAACAATAATTAACGAGTACAGTCAAAAACTTGCTAACTTTCAAACCATTCGATTGCTGTATCTCAAAGCATGGTATCAAATTAATGCAGACCGACTAGACGCGGCCATGGATACCCTTGCTCAGGCGCGCTTAATGGCACGAGATATTGATGAGCCAGGCATTTTATATAGTTATTATAGTATCTCCGCCAGTGCCTTTTCTAATGCCGAGCTTTATGATTTAGCTTTAAAAAGTAACTTAAAAGCATATCAAGAAGCGCCCCTATTAAACCGCCCTCAATTTATTGCCCAAACAGAAAACAATATCGGTCACGTATACTTAAAATTAGGTCTGCTTGACGAGGCTGAAAATTACTTTCAACGTTTTTATAACTCGGCGGTTGAATTAAACTTGGCATCTCAAAAATCTACTGGATTAAACAACTTAGGCGAAGTTTCTTATTTACAAGGAAAGCTTGAAAAGGCGAAAAAGTTGCATCAAGAAGCACTTGAGATCCGCAGAGCAAATGGTTACGACTACCATTTGTCTTGGTCACTGTATAATTTAGGCCGAGTTTATGCCAGTGAAGGAGATTTTCGCCAAGCTGAACAATATTTAAAAGAAGCCATCACAAACTGGCAAAATAAAAGTGCCCATTCAAAAACCGATAAACCACTATTAGCGCTTGTGGACCTTTACCTTAAACAAGGAAGGCTAGATGAAGCACAAGCAAAAATAACGCAAGTCATCGAACTTGCACAGCAACACAAGCATTCCAGCTCGTTGCAAAAAGCATTAAAACTTAAAAGTGAACTCAAACGACAATCAGGAGAACTTGATCAAGCTTTGCAAGCCCTAGAACAATACCACGCAGTCTATGAAGCGTTCAGCAAAAAACAAGCTTCTATTGGGCTTGCATATATCGTTTCGCAAACAGAGCTGCAAACCAAGGAAATGGCTTTAAAACAACTTGAGCAAACACACCAAATAACACTTGCCAAGGCCGAGTCAGAGCGCCGGCAAGGTTGGATTATAATGTTCAGCGCACTCACTATCATCCTAGTAACATGGGGCTTTGTGTACCGTCTGAATAAAAAAAGAAGACAACTTCAAGCATTGCTAACACAACTTACAAACACCCAAGAAAAGCTCGTTGAGTCTGAAAAAATGCGTGCCATGACCACACTTGTATCTGGTATGGCTCATCAACTAAATACGCCACTTGGATTGGTTATTACCGCTGATTCAAGCTTACAATCGCTGGTAGAAAAACTCGCTAAGCAGTTTTCTAGTCAATCCTTAACACAAAAATTGTTAGCGCAATTCATCGATGAAGCAACGGAACTGTTAGCACTGAGCCAAAAGAATAGTGAAAAAGCCGCAAATATGGTGCAACGCTTTAAAATGATGTCAGCCAAATTACAGATCAGTGAGCTAGGTAGCTTCTGTATATTGAGTTTTTTACAGAGCCACACAAAAACTTTAATTACCACTCAAACTAAATCGATAGACCTACATTTAGATGGAGAAAATATTGAGATAACTAACTATGCCCCCCTGTTACTCAAAGTGATCGCACAACTAATTGAAAACTCCGTAAAGCATGGCTTTACAAATACAGACAAGCCCAAAGTGGATATTTTTGTTGAACACGACACAACCGATCATGTGCTCATTCATTACAAAGATAATGGCTCTGGAGTTGCAATAGAAAAACGCAAACAAATTTTTGACCCCTTTTATACTACCCGGTTAGGAGAAGGAAGTTTAGGTTTAGGTCTTAACATTATCTACAACTGCGTAGTGCATATTATGTGTGGACAAATCGACTGCATTGAAGATAGCGAAGGCGCACATTTTGTGATCCGCATTCCAAAAGAGATAGCGCATGACACAGTTGTTGACGCAAGCCCTGTTGAATCCCACGGATAGGCAATGCACACTTTGTTTTCTAATAACTTTTTATGATAAGTGGTGATTTGATATCAAATACACAGGGCAGCAAATCACCATCAATTACTGCAAATTGCAATCAAACTCTTAAGGTTTCCTAGTCTGCATGCGCTATTGCGATATTTGCTGTAATTGCATGTAATAGAACCAAGTTAATCGCATACATATACTTTCTATGTTCAAAAAAGGAGAATAGTATGTGTACTAATTTTGTAATCACAACCGAAACAAGCACAAATGAGCAATCCCTTTCAACTTCACCAAAAGCGGTCATCGTTGGGAGAACAATGGAATTTGGCAACCGCTATGTTGCTGATGGGAAAGTAACCATCTTACCTAAAGGTGAGCAGCTATATTCATATGGCTCAACAAAAGCAGACCACAAATATTGTATCGTGGGAGTAAATATTCATGTCACAAATGATGACCCTAATAAAGAAGACAACTCCCCTACCGTTCAGCTACTTGCGAATTGTTTAACCGATGGTTTGAACGAAGCAGGGCTTACTTGCGGTTCACTATGGTTACCAGGCTCTGAGTACATGACAACACACAAGTTTCTAGAAAGTGATATACCCGTCTATCTATTTACCAACTGGGTGCTGGGCAATTTTTCATCTGTAGAAGAAGTAAAGCAGGCTGTAAACTCAAATGACTATCGCTTTTTTGAAGTCGAAAACCTTCCTCTTCCTTTACACTTTCCTATTACAGATAAATCAGGAAAAAGCATTGTTATAGAGTTTTCTTCAAGCGATGGAGAACCGAGCGTTTACGATAATGAGCTTGGCATTTTGACTAATGCCCCAACCTATCCTGAGCAGCTAGCTAATTTAAACGCTATGCTACGAGAGCATAAGTTTAGCCCATACAACCCAGCTCAAGTGCCGTGTTCAATCAAAGCACCACAAGGTGAGGGATATGGACTGGCGGGATTACCTGGTGATCCTATTCCTGCTTCTCGCTTTGTAAAAACAGCGGTTTTAAAGCAGTTTGCAACAGATGCCCAAGCTGGATATGAAATCAAAAACGCAGCGGATGCCAAAACCCTAGCTTATCATTTAATTAACGCCGTTGACTTACCAAAAGGTGTGACCCGATATGGTGATGCCCACTCAAGTGACGGCAGTGATTATACACAATGGATTGTAGTTAAAGACTTAAGCCATGGTGAATTCCAGATCCGTAAATACGACTCGCCAATCCCCTATAAGATTGACTTTGAAACTATAAGCCAACTTGAATTAACTGAACCTATGTTTATTGATGTACCTCAAAACGCAGACGCGTTATCGCTTATACCGAATCATTAATACAAACCAGCTTGAGGTAACCCACCTCAAGCTTAGCACTTTGAGCCAGCTAAAAACTCAATTGATAATTGGATCTGCTCTAAGTTAGCAATGGTCGAGTCAACTGCATGCGGCGCCATCTGTTCACAAAACAACTTATCTAGGCCAGATAAGCACAGCCTTGCTTCAGCCATAAGTTGCTCTCCAAGCTCAGTAAACACGATAACTTTCTGTTTTCCATGCCCTGTTTTTTGCTCTAAGTACCCTAAACTACACATTTCTTTGACTGATTTTGCAACCATTTGACGTGATACATCTAAACTTCTTGCTATTTGAGAGCCATAATTTTCCCCACACTCCAACGCACTTAAAAAGTTCAAGGCTGAGGGGGTGGCACCAATAAACCCTTTATTTTGAAGATAACCAGAAAGATATTTTGAAATACTGTTATGCACTTTAGCCGCTTTTGACACCAATTGCAGGGCCTGACTATCAACCATAGTCACTCCCCTACTTGTCAACCTTGTTGACATAGATAACTCCACTCGCTATTCTTATGTCAACCTAGTATACATAAGGATGCACGTATGATCACATTAAAGGCTGTTTTGCGGGCAAACGCGGCTAGCTGTTTGCTATTTGCCACTATATTTGCCTTAATTCCCCAGCATGTTTCGCTATTTCTAAGTGCGGAGCACCGTGCTCCTGAGTATGTAATATGGATTTTAGCAGGCGTGTTAATGATCAATGGTTTACACCTAATTTGGGCATCATCGAGACAATCGCCACCCAAATTGCTCATCTATTATTTCTCGTTTGGTGACTTTATATGGGTACTGTTATCAATTGCTTTAGTTTGCGCAAATATCTGGGTTACCTCTACACAAGGAAAATTGCTCACATTACTGGTCGGTGTCATGGTTGGGATATTGGGAGCCTTACAACTCACTTTATTAAAAAAACCAACCAATGGGTAAAATCAAACAAACACATACCATGATTTATACCGTTCATTTACTTAACTAAACAGTCTATTTTGAGGCAAGAGAACCTTGTGGTAGCAAGGCAAAAAGTTTGTGATTTCGTTGTTCAAAATAAGATATTTTTAACGCAGCTAGTGTCAGGTTTAATCCCTTAAAATGCTCAAGTGTTATTGCCCATTGGTATTAAACCTGCCATTAAGATTACTTTTGCTTGATTAAGTATTCAGCTAAAGCTTGATATGCGGGTAAAGAAGTTGGGTCAATTTGCGCATTTTTTGCAGTAGGGTAAGATGCAAACCGCACTATCACCATATTAGCCGTCGGATCGATATAAATGGTCTGCCCATGTACACCTCTCGCTGCAAAAGCTTCATGCTCGTTATGTAACATCCACCACATGCTGCGATAACTCCCCCCACTGAGTGACTTGTACCCAGCCTTACTAAAAACTTGCTTATCACCACCTTGCTTAATATTCTTCACCACGCTTTTAGGGAAGATCCGGCTATTATTAAATTCCCCTTCATTTAGCATCAATTGTCCAATTCGGCCAAGATCACGCAAGCTTGCACTGAGGCCACCGCCAGCAAAAGGGGTTCCTTTACTGTCTATAGTCATGTATGCATCTTGTTCAGCACCGATTTTTTGCCAAAGTAACTCAGACATTAAGGTACTGACATCTTTTCCCGCTGTACGTGACACTATCCAACCTAAAGCATCAGTATTAACGGTTTTGTACGCAAATGCCTCACCATGCTCACCTTTTTGAACAACACTTTGCAAATATTCAAAATACCCCTCAGGGCCTTGATATTCTTTAGGTTTAGGTAATGGATTTGCCGCCTTAGAGTAAATCCAAATATCAGCATTTGGATCGGCATAATTTTCGCTATAATCGAGCGCCGTCGTCATATCCATCACTTGTCTAACCGTTGCACTGCCAAATGCACTTCCTTTTAGCTCTGGTACTATGCTGTCAACTTGCGCATGTTCATTTAATTTGCCCTGGGCTATTAAAATCTCAGCGAGCAACCCGGTTAGCGACTTAGTCATCGACATTGCCGCATGTTTACGCTGCTCATCAAGGCACCCTGCATACTTTTCATATACAACTTTGCCTTTATGCAGTACCAAAATGCCGTCAGTATAATTAGCATCTAATGACTCTAACCAAGTCATGCTCTGCTGTTGACCTAGAGGCTTGAACGTCACAGCATCGATGTTGTTATCTAGCGCATACATTAATGATGTAGGTACACCTAAGCCACGGCTTACGTTTTTGGTTGGCAAAAACTCCCGTATATGGCAAACAGTCCAGCGTAATTTTGGAAAACTAAAATAGTTTGACTGGGGCTGAGTTATTAACTTGTCAGGAGCCGGTGGGCTGCCTACCATCCATCCAAGCTTTTTGGGATCTGACTGTTGTGCACTTAAATAATTAGTATTTGAGTTCGCCCAACTTTCCTGTGCCACTAAGCTAAGCGCACAGGAAAATAAAACAGCAAAAGAGATTAGTTTCATAAAGTGTCCTTTTTACGGTAGCAAGTCATGCCTTAATTAGTAAAAGCTTTTTTAATAAACGTCCTAAGGCAACTCAGTTCGCAATGCAGCAAGCAACATGTCAATATCATCACGGGAGATATCTTTGTGCGTTACAAAGCGCATGCCTTGGTAGCCAGGTGTGATCACTATATTCTGCGCTTTTAGTTTTTCGCTTATTCGCTGAATATCAACGCGCTCATCAATATCCGCAAATACGATATTTGTGTGTACTTGATATGACTCTGTGCTAAATCCTTTTAAGGAGTTTAACTGGTACGCCAAATACTGTGCGTTGTCATGGTCTTCAGCTAACCGACTCACATTGTGAGTTAATGCATAATATCCAGCAACAGCCAAAATCCCAGCTTGACGCATACCACCACCGAGCATTTTTCTCAGTCGTCGCGCTTTTTTGATAAATTCATGATTGCCTAGTAGTAGCGAGCCCACTGGTGCGCCCAACCCTTTTGACAAGCAAATTGTCATTGAATCAAAATGCTGGCTAATGTCTTTTATATCAACGTTTAATGCAACAGCCGCGTTGTATACACGCGCTCCATCCAAATGCAATGCCAATTGGTGCTTGTTAGCAAACGTCCTTGCTTGCGCCAGATACTGCAAACTTAATACTTTGCCACCGATGGTATTTTCTAAACTCAGTAAGCGTGTTCTGGCAAAATGACTGTCATCAGGTTTAATGGCTTTTTCAAGTTTGTTGAAGCATAAGCTGCCGTCAGGCTCATTTTCAATAGGTTGAGGTTGCACCGAACCAAGTACAGCAGCCCCGCCCGCCTCATATCGATAGTTATGAGCATTTTGCCCACACAAATACTCATCACCACGCTCACAATGGCTCAATATCGCCAATAAATTTGCTTGTGTGCCAGAGCTTACAAACAAACTGGCTTCAAAGCCGTGGCGCGTAGCTGCCCACTGCTCTAACTCATTAACACTGGGGTCATCTCCATAAACATCATCGCCAACAGGTGCATTGCTCATCATTAATCGCATTTGCTGACATGGCTGAGTCACTGTATCGGACCGAAAATCTATCATGTTATTTCTCTTAAAGTTGGTTTTTATATACAACACCATTTTTCATTACAAAGCTTACTTCACTCAACGCCGAAATATCTTCTTCTGGGTTGGCTTTAAGGGCTATGATGTCAGCATATTTACCAACCTCTAACGATCCTAGATTGTCTTCTTGCCCAAGGAGTTTGGCGGCAGATCGTGTCGCACTCACTAGCACTTGTTTTGGTGTCATGCCAAACTCAACCATCAACTGCGCTTCTTTTGCATTATCTCCATGACGAGACACTCCAGAATCGGTTCCAAAAGCGATGTTTACTTGGTTTTTAAGAGCATTTCGAAACGACTTTTCAACAACCGGTGCTACTTGACGAACTTTATCAGCAATTGCCTTAGGCATATTAGGGTTATTCAGTACCTCTTTTGATACTGTATGGCCCGCTAACAGGGTTGGTACTAAGTAAGCGCCATGGCGCTTAAACAATGCAATTGATTCATCATCTAAATAGGAACCATGCTCTATCGAGTCTACACCTGCGCGAATAGCGGCATTAACGCCCTGTGTACCATGTGCATGCGCTGTTACCTTGCGCCCCAGATTGTGCGCAGTATTAACAATGGCGTTAAGTTCATCATCAGTTAGTTGCTGATTAACCCCCGCTGCCGTATTGCTCAAAACACCACCCGTTGCGGTAATTTTTATCACGTCAGCGCCATACTTAATGACCTCTCGCACTGCACGCTGACAATCAGCCGCACCGTCACAAATACCAAGACTTGTGTTCATTGTTTCTGTTAAATCGCGGCGATAACCATGCATATCTCCGTGTCCACCCGTTGCAGAAATTGCATTGCCTGATGCAAATATTCTTGGGCCAGTAATAAGTTGTTTTTCTACAGCGCGTTTAAGTGGAAAAATAACCTGATATCGAGCCCCTAAATCTCTTACTGCAGTAAACCCCGCATCCAGCGTTTTTTGTAAATAAGGAATTGAATTTAACGCATAGTCTGCATCATCTTGGGTTAACCACGCATGTGGGTTTACTTGTTTATCTCGTTCAAAGGTCAAATGCACATGCATATCTATCATACCAGGCATGACATAGTAATCTTTAAGGTCATAGAGCTTTACATCTTTAAGACCCAGCTTGTGAGGTAAGATATACCCTTCATGTATAGCCGAAACCTTGCCATCCTCTAGTACTAATGTTTGCTTTGTTAATGCATCTTCCTCAGGCTTTACTAACACCTTTCCGGCATAAATTACGCCATCAACCTTGGCAAACGCACTAAAGCTAGCTAGCACCGTGCTTGCGAGCAATAAAACCGTCTTTACTTTTTTCATTGTTTTTACTCCTTCCGATTACCAGAGTTATACCATACCCGCCGTTGCTGATTGCCCAATTTGCGTTCAACAACATATCACTGTGCTTTAAGGTTTCTGCACTGCTCTCTTAATTTTTCGATAAAAGCTTGAGCCGCTAAACCAAGTCGATCACTATCTTGAAACACAAGATATAAGGCACTGGTGCGAGTTGCATTGTGGGTCAATGGTAAGCGCTTTAGGCGGCCACTATTTAGATGTTCAGTTATCGCACTTTCGGGTAGCCATGCAAAACCTAACCCTTCACAAATCATATCAATAGATGTTCGTAAGTGGCTCACTGTCCACCGCTGATTGGCCTCTAACCACCCTGAGTCGGAGCGTTTATTGTGTGCCGAATCTCGGATAACTATCTGTCGAAATGATTTTAGGTCTTCAAACGTCAAAGCCCGATTATACTGCTGTAGCGCATGAGCAGGACTGGATACAGCAACAAATTCAACACTACACAGTTGCTCACTGAATCCACCAGTCATACTTATGGGAGAAATCGCAATATCGGCCTCATTATTTTCAACCAACTCATGCGCACCGCTGAGTATTGACTCAAACAGCTCAATTCTCAGTAAAGGAAACTTCTCGGAGGTGGCATCAAGGGCTTGGTAAAGCAAATGCTTTGCGAAGACTTCGTCCACTGCAATACGCAATGATGTTTCGACACCTTTTGCCAATGTTTGTGCAACAGACTCTACCTTTTGCGCCTCATCTAGCAGGTAGTTGGCTCTGCGAAGTAACATTTTTCCTGCTTGTGTTAACCGCGTTTTTCGCCCTTCAATATAAAATACTTTCACCCCAAGCGATTGCTCTATCTTACTCACGGCGTTGTGAATACTAGACTGACTCTTATGTATGTGCTCTGCAGCTTGGTTAAACCCCCCATGCTCAGCCACCATACGAAACATTCGCCACTGCTCAAGAGTAATTCTTAGCATGATGCAGTAATTTCCTTTATATTTCATGTAGATACAAAGCTAGTAAAACACATTGATGTGGCTTGGTGAAAGGTTTTCTATACATATTTTTTAAACAAAAAGAAATTCAAATCAATAAACCACTTTACCTAAAGCTAAGTTGAGCTTTTAGGCTATTGCCGTTGTTAACCTCACATATTAAGGAACGAACAATGCGAAATACTGTAATTTTGTTTTCCAGCGCCAACGAAAACGGCAATACATATAAACTCGTCAGCCAAATCATGGCGCAATGCCGCCCGGAACAGGTCAAATTACTAACCTTAGACAACTTAAACTTTGCTGATTATAACTACGCTAATGCGTATCCTGAGGATGATTTTTACCAAGTCGCAGAGTCACTTGCTTGGGCCGATAATATTGTTTTTGCTTCTCCAGTTTATTGGCATAGCGTGAGTGCAAATATGAAACGCCTGATTGACCGTATGACTGAACTAACAGAAAACCCAACAATTAAACCAATTGGAAAAGCCCTAAAAGGCAAGCAAGGATATGTATTAACAACCTCTGCCCACGAGCAGGTTTGTGAGATATTTTCAGGCTTTTTCGACAAACTATTTGGCTACTTTGGCATTAACAATAGTGGGTTACTTCATGTGCCTTGTAACAATGGTTTTGCGTTAACCACAAACGCCCTTAATCAATTTACACAACATCTTCATAGTCAGAAAGCATAAGGGCTAACATTAAGTTACCGCTCACTTAAATTCTGAAACTAATTCAAAATAACGAGTAGAGCAGCACTGACCAGACCAATGAGGTAGACGACAGTGGCCAAAAAACATCTGTCGTCACCTAACGAAGGCCAAACTCTTAAGCTAGCAGCGTTAAATATTAAGTAACCCTTTTAAAATGGTGAATTAACTTACATTGGTGATACGAGTTGGTATTGCCTGCGAACCTCATCAACAAGACGATGGCGGGAACTGCGTTGGCGCTCATGTGGCGCAAAGCAAGCACTGGCCTTGTCAAGCAAATCAACTGCCTTTGTTAAAGCGCTAAGTTCATTAGCGCCAAGATTCTCATTACGAGTTAATTCATTAATTTGTGCAATAGCTAGCTCTTTAGCGGCAATATTTTCAGGTAAACCTGAGCGCGTACATAAACCATAGCTGCCCGATAAAAAGTGTTGCCACTCCGACTCTATATGTTCAGCAAGTTTAGTGCTTAGCTTTTCATCATTACATTGATAACCCTGAGCTTTTAAAGCATCCAACGTTTGCTGGTATCTTTGACTGAAGGCTTGATAAATAAATTCAGGATCAGCATTGGCTTGCACTATACCAAGCCAATATAAGTAGCCTTTGGCATAGTATTCACACTCAGTTTGCTCCTGATGATGACCAAAAAATGAGTTACAACTTAGGTGTAAGTTCAATACATAGGATGCCTTTGGCATCATTCCATTTAGTTGATATAGGCGCAGTTCCTGCTCACTGGCTCCTGATGCAGATAACAACTGTGATAAAGAAATAAAGTTATCGTTTAAATAATCTAGTAACTGCACTATTTGTTCCTTTTAATAGTAATACTCAATGTTGTCTGTTTCGTTTTGTGCCTCTTAACGCAAAGGCTTTACTTTGTGAAATAGGAGGATTAATTTGATAGTATTAACCAAGCTTGACTTTAGCATATAAATTAAAGGATTAAGGTATGGATCAGGCTATATCCACTAAGTTATCACTAAGTTGCCAGTGCAAAAAAATGCAAGCTTGTGTCGAACCGATTGCACCTAAACTGGCAAATCATCTCACCTGCTACTGTCGAGATTGCCAAAAATTTGCCGTTGCGCTTAATCGCGCAGATGACGTACTCAATGAATATGCAGGAACGACTATACTCCAAGTGCCTATCGCACATTTTAAGTTCCTCGAAGGCAAAGAGCATCTTGGCTGTTTAAGACTTACAAAAAAGGGCCTTTATCGCTGGTATGCAAAATGTTGTAACACGCCGATAGGCAATACACTCAATGGTGGATGGCCCTTTATCGGTATTATTCACAGCTTTATTGACGACAATAAGCTCGTTGAAAAAGCAGGAGTGGTAAAAGGGTCAGTTCATATAAAAGAAGCCTCTCGAGAAATACCTGTGCAGCGACTCGGTCCTTGTGGGCACACTCAGCTAGTGCTCGCCACCTTACAAAAGCTTGCACTTTGGAAACTACAGGGCAAACACAAACCTAGCGAGTTTTTTGATAACCATGGCCAACCTATCGTTACACCTCAAATCCAAGCACACTAATCGGTGTGCTTGATACTCAAGGGCTGCCCCTCTATGGCGGCATAAAAAACGATTAGCTCTACAGGAATATTGCCTTCATTTTTACCTTCGTGCCATTTATCTACTAACTCAACAATGGGATCTCCGGCTTGAAGTTTTAGTACCTCGCCGCGCTGCGAACGTACTGTCAACTCACCTGATAGCATCACTGCGGCATTAATCATAGGGTGCTTGTGCTTTTTAACCGTCGCGCCAGCAGGGATTGTTACTTTTAACATTGTTATCTGTGGCTGACCTCTAGGGTACGCAGGCAGCAAAGAACCATCCCAGCTTTTGGTACTTTTTGCGATCACTTCAAACGACACCGAAGCCTCTTGAGCTTGTGCATTCGAATTTGCTAAAAGCGCTGAGGTGATGCCCAAAATAAGATGTTTGTAGCGCATTTTTGTGCCTTCTATGTGAAATTTAATAGTGAATACGTGGTTTATCACACTATAACCAAAACCTACATTTCAAAACATAACAACATGCAGCCTACTCATCATAAAAAATGTAAGAAAGCTCTTTACCTAAAGCTAACTTGAGGTTTTAAAGTTAACTTAAATCAATAGGAGAGACCAAATGAAAACCATTCTAAACACTACAAATCGCGATCTTATTAAAAAGATCATGGAAGTTTTATCAGACACAATGAAAAATAAATAGGAGGCAAAAATGCGCTTAGAACATGTAAACTTAGTGGTATCTAATTTAGAAAAAGCTCTGCACTTTTATCAAGCGGCTTTTCCGCACTGGCGCATTCGAAGCAAGGGATCAGGGCAATGGTTCGCAAAGCCGCGAAATTGGGTACACTTTGGAGACGACTATAACTATATCGCCTTTAGCGACCACGGTGAAGGTAACAATCGTACACTTGAGGGTCATCAAGTCGGGCTTGCACACTTTGCATTTGAAGTAAAAAATATAAGCGCTTTAATCCACCGCCTTGTTGATGCAGGCTACCCTATCGATAAAAGTGGCAGCAATAACCCACACAGAAAAAACGTCTACTTCATTGACCCTGATGGGTTTGAAGTGGAGTTTGTAGAATACCTCAGCGATCTACCATTCGAACGCAATAACGATGATTAAACTGTAAAGGCGACATGTAGTATGTTTGTCGCCTTGTTGTTTGCAGCGCTCACTAATGTTCAATGCTCGTTTGATCAGGCTTGTTTTATGCCAGTAGACATAGCATGTCTCTGACGTGTGCTAGCGCGATTTCTAATCATTTTTGCTACTGGCTTTTCAAAAAAGTTAAAAGATAAATAAGCGACAAAAATACTCAACAGTAGTGACACTATTAGCTTTTGCTCGATAGACAGCGACAGTGTATTTACCATTTCAATAATTGGCATATGTAGCAAATACAGTGAGTAAGATATTTTACCTAAAAAGTCGCCAAGTTTATTTGCCAGCAAAATATTGTTATCTGGCACTAAAAATACAATACAGAAAAACACGGTAGCCATTACGAACAAGACCTCGTAACTTAGCCACATTCTATTTTTAGCGTCTGAAGTGATGGGTGAAAACTCAGGATACATCAAGGGAATTAAGCACAAAGCCAACACAAACCAATGACTGCGTAAATAGGCTGGTATTTTTAGCTGTTTATAATGCAGCCCAAAAATGACCCCAATGAAGAAAAACGGCAGTGTTCTCAAAATACTAAAAAGATTGTATGGAATACCGTAAAAATCGCCAAATATCTTCGGAAAGTTTGTGAAAAACAGCACTAACATAACCACCACGACTGCGGCATAAATATAGCCTTTTCGGTGTTGCGAAAACGACCATAGCAACGTAAATATTAGATAAAAATGAATTTCAGGCGGAATAGACCAAAGTACGCTCTCACCATAAACAAACAACAAGTGCCCAATAACCGTATTAAAGTCGGCAATGTTATAAAGAGTGTTTTTTTCGGCTTGTGTTAAAAAATAAGATGCAAACACAATCACTAAATAAAGGGGTATAACTCGTCCTATTCTCGCCAAAAAATAGTCTGTTATGTTTTGTTTATTACACGGCTTATCTAAATACAAGTGTGCCATTAAAAAGCCACTCAGAAAAAAGAACAACATCACGCCATAAGCGCCAGAACCGCCGCCTAAAGCACCGCCAAGCCAGTTGGTAATATCACTAAAATGAGTGAAAAAAACGATAAGTGCAGCGAGTGCCCTAAGTGTATTTAATTTCCTTATCTGCATGCAAAAAACCTAATTCCTAATTATCTAACCTCAGGCTAATGCAACCGTTTAGACGACTCTCGTCGGTGTATTCACTTGTAATAACCTAATATTTCTGCAACAACAGTACCTTATTTCATAAAAAATACAATCAGTATCGGTGATAAACGAATTACGGATTCCCTTAAAAAACACTAGGATGACTTATCCCATATGCCTGGTTCACACTGCCCTTGAATAGCCACTTGCTTGGCGTTAAATTCAGGTTCTTTGCCTTGTTTTCTTTGTGTGTTGTAATCTTTATTTACAGCCACTATGGTCGGAGTTAATTGAATAATGGCAAAAATATTGACCAACGTCATTAAACCCAACGCCATGTCTGCCAAGCTCCATACTTCTTTTAAAGTCGCCGTAGCGCCCCACAACATCATGCCCAAATACATTGCGGTGTATATACTGCGACCTACTTTGTTATCAAGCTTAAACAAGTGTAAATTACTCTCTGCATATGCAAAATTGGCAACCACCGAGGTAAACGCAAATAACGTAATGGCACCAGCTACAAAATAAACACCGCCCTGTGCTAAGTGGGCTGTCATGGCATTTTGCGTTAAGCGGATCCCCTCCATTTCGCCGCTAATATCAACATCTGCAAGTAAAATGATCACTGCGGTGCAGCTGCAAAGTACGATGGTATCAAAGAATACCCCGAGCATTTGAATATAACCTTGCGTAACGGGGTGATTGGGTATTGGACTGGCAGCGCCGGATGCATGAGGCACGCTCCCCGCCCCCGCTTCATTGGAATACAAGCCGCGCTGAATACCATTTTTAATCGCCGCCCCCATGGCGCCAGCGCCGGCTTCTTGCAAGCCAAACGCTGAAAGAAGAATATCTTCTAGCATGGCTGGCACATGCTTAAAATTAATGAATGTAATTAATACCGCTGCCGACACAAACAGTATGCCCATGATAGGCATTACCCGCTCAGCAAACCGCGCGATTGCTTTAAAGCCGCCCATTATAATGGAGCCTGCCAGCACCGTGATCACCATGCCGGAGTATAAAGGTGGAATATCAAAGGCAAAAGATAATGCATCGGTTATCGTATTCGTTTGCATTGCACTAAAGCTAAAGCCGTATCCCAAGAACAAACAAACGGCAAACGCGATAGCCAACCATCGTTTATTTAGACCGAGTTGAATATAATAAGCGGGCCCACCACGAAACTCACCTTCACTATCACGCACTTTGTATACTTGGCCAAGCACACTTTCAGCAAACCCTGTGGCCATACCCAATAGCGCTATCACCCACATCCAAAAAATAGCGCCGCTACCACCAAGAGAAATAGCCACAGCAACCCCGGCTAAATTGCCCGTGCCAACACGAGCAGATAAACCGGTACATAAAGCTTGAAAGGAACTCACCTTTTCTTTATCGGCGTTGCCACTGCTCTTTAAAAGCTTGAACATGTGCGTAAATTGGCGTAATTGAATGAGCCCTAAACGAGCAGAAAACCACACACCGGCAAACAACAAAATATAGATAAGTAATTGGCCATCTCCCCATAATAGGCCGTTAATACTCGCAATGACTTCATTGACCATGCCGAACTCCTCTTACGCACTTGCGTGCTTTATTATCGTTTTTGTAAGTGCACGCCACCTAGCATACAGCGTATCGAACCACCAGCCGATTCCAACGTTGGAATACTCATTGGTAACAAGCTTGCAGAGCGCTCTATGGTATGTTTTTGCTCATCACTCAATGCATCAAAAGCGGTTTGAGACAAAGCTAAAATTCGCCCTTGCTCACCTTGCAACTCTAACGCATTACCGCAAAAATGAGCTACCTGGGCATTAGAAAGTCGGATCACAGCCTTATTTTGCTGTTTAAAGTGCGCAAGTAATGCCGACTGTTGTTCTTTAGGTACCATATCTAAACCTATCATCACAAATTCTGTGGCAACACACATTAAAACGTTGGTGTGATATACCGCCACCTTTTGTTCATCAAATGCATTAAATACATGTGCTTGATAGCCGAGCTGCTGACAAACTTTTTCAACCAACTTAGCACATGTACGTTTTGACTCAACCGCAAAGGCAATTTTATGAATATGATCCATCACCATTGAGCCGGTGCCTTCTAAAAATAAATGACTCTGCGCCAACTTGCTCAAGTCAGTAATAGACTCAACATAATAGTGCTGCTTTAAAAACTCCACGATATCCAAGCGGCGTTCAGCGCGACGATTGGGTGCATACATTGGATAAGTAACAAGTTGCCCATCACTGTGTGTTGAAAACCAATTATTTGGAAACACAGAATCTGGCGTTAAGCGACTTTCATCTTCAAATAAATGCACTTCTACACCAGCATTTTTCAGTGTATCAGCAACATAAGTTACTTCTTTATAAGCCAATTCACTGGCATGAACGCTTTGCGCCTCCACTTGGTAGGCGTTGTCCTGCATAGTTTGTGGATTGGATACAAAATGATGTGGGCGGATCATCACTACAGCATTGGGGGTTTGTAATGCGCTCATACTGTAACCTTACTGCCGAATGATAAAGTGATCTGTGAACACGACTTATCGTTGCTGTGCTCAATAATAAATGTGAAAGGCTGCATAACCCCTCCAATAGTGTTGTCATAATGTCTGCGTTACTATAACGAGCAAAAGCTTTAGTTAAAATGGCAAAAAGCAATACAATAAGCGTAATTATTTATCATTATTAACAGTCAAATTGTACAATCTGATAATTCACTGGTATTTTTAGCGTAGATTTCTTTATTTTAGTCTTAGTATGCAACCCTACCTTTATGACACATTAGACAAAGCATTAATTGCTGCACTTCGAAAAGATGGCCGAGCATCGATATCCACCCTTGCCGAGCTACTTAATGTATCTCGCGGTACAGTTCAAAACCGTTTAGACAGACTAGTAAGCTGCGGTGCAATTCTTGGTTTCACCGTAAGAGTGCATGAAGAAATAGACAGTGATGCGGTGCGAGCAGTGATGATGATTGAAGTGGTGGGCCACTCAACGTCGCAGGTTATTCAAAAACTTAAAGGTATTCCAGAACTTACAAGAATTCACACCACCAACGGCGCTTGGGACCTAATTGCTGAAATAAAAGCGGCAAACCTCGGAGCGTTCGATGGCGTATTGAGAGAGGTAAGAGAAATAAAAGGTATATTAAATAGCGAAACCAGCATCATGCTATCATCAACTTAGTGCTGATAATCAGTATACTTCTTATAAATGGTGTCAATTTCGTTGTTGTTTATCATTGTTGTTAACGCCGTATTAAGCTGCTCTTTTAACTCAATTAAATGTGGCTGAAGGCGCATCGAAACTTGAGCTGTTTCTATTGTGTAAGCGTCTTTAAACTGTCTGTATTTGGGGTTATTGGCCATGTAATAATGTGCGGTGTCTTTACCTATTAATACATAGTCTAAGCGGCCGTAGGCCAGTTGCCCCAACAACTCTTTTTCAGAAATATTGTCATATACAATCAATTTATCCTCACCAAAATGACGCTCAAAAGGGCCATATCGATAGCCTCTCACACGCCCAACCAAGCTCCCATATGCTTGACTAACTACCTCAAGTGTATTGCTATGGTTAGCCAGTAAAATTTCTACAGACTTAGCATATGAGAGAGTATAAATACCGGGTACCTTTTGATGTGCGCGCCATTGCCAGCTGACTCCCGGTTCAATGTCAACTTGCCCAGTATCAAAAAAGCGCTGTCCTCGCGCCACGGAAGTTGCGACAAACTCAAACTCATGCCCTGTTAGTTGTGCCAGCCGTGCAAAAATATCAGCAAAAATACCCACTACTTTGTCGTTTTCCTTGAAGCTATATGGGGGATTAGCGCCATGATAAACCAGCACGGTATATTTTTGAGCAAAAGCGGAAGAAGCTATCAACAGCAGTAACAAAAGCCATACTTTCACCGTAACCTCACCCTCATACTATAACCAGCTTCTCATTTAGTTATAGCATTGCGGACAATTTATGTACAAAAGTAGCTATTAGAGATCACGCTTTTTTACTGTTAAGTTGTAGGGTGTAGTTTAATATCACCAATAAATTAGCGATAAACCATAGGTCTTTAATAACAAATTGCCCAAGTCCGCTCAGCAGGGTTTGTGCACTAAATGCACCTTGCGCTGTAAATAAAAACGTTTGTGTCATTACAAATACTGCGCTGCACCCTAACATTGCAATTATGAGTAGCTCAGAGCGCCTTATTTTTAGAGCAACTCCAAGTAATACAGCAAACAAAATGTCGTAACTGCCAATCAAGTTTGACGCCCACTGCACAGAAAATAGCTCATACAACCAAAACATAAATGGTGAGGTACTTACCAAAGATACGATACCTTTTGCCTCAAACTCATAGAACTTTAGGCCTCCTATCCATATTAAAACCATAGCGACAGGTAAATAGTTAAACCATGCCAGTTGCGTAAGCGACAATCGCGATGAAAAAAGCGCCAATGCCAAAGGAATAAGCGCTGCATATTTGATCACCCCTTGGCCCGAGCCTAAGATTGGAAATCCACCTAAGCTTTCGATATAACGGCTAGCATCAAACAAGGTGAGTAAAGGAAGTACAGCGACGACCAGTACGAGGCCAAAACTCAACATGGATAACTTTTGCTTATTTGCAACTATCACTAATACTGAGGCTAGCAGCATTAAGCTACCAAACAACACGCCAAAATAGTGCGCAGATATCCAACTTCCCAATTTGAAAAAACCTACCATGGTCGTCATTTCTCTTTCGCTACCATTGAAAAGTAATGACAACCCAAGTAACACAAAGCTTAAGCATACACACACTCTGGTTGTTAGATTTATATAGTTTAGATTCATTGATCATCTCATTTCACATACTTGACTGTTGTAGACCGAGTGAATGTACTTTTATATTCACTTTATCCATCACAAATGATTAAGATTAGGTGTTACTGGCAAATCGTGCCAAATGCACACTATGACTTTTACGGCTTTAATCGTTACTGTAATTAAGATAAGAATGAGACAACATGAGGGCTATTTTTATGATCAAAACGCTTATACTGACCTTAATGGTATTAAGTATTCCCTGTCATGCGATTGTTACGCGCCATGACATTGCCAGTGAGCGATACCTTGCAGAGCCTTCAGATTTTAAACCCTTAGCGACATTTTACATTGATGGTGCCCACGGCACTTTAATAAAACCACAGTGGGTAATAACCGCCGCGCATGCGACTTTTTGTCTTGGCGCTGGCAAAAATATATCGATAAACAAGAAATTACACCAAGTCGAACAAGTATTTATACACAATAAATACGCTCCTGGACAAAGCCATGACATTGCATTGGTAAAGTTAACAACCCCTGTAAATGACATTCGACCTGCAACCCCGTACAAGCAGACAAATGAAAACAATCAGTCAATTTGGTTTATAGGAATTGGAGGCACAGGTAATGGCCTGACAGGCCAAACTATAGACAATTTTGAAAACAAAGGCATATTAAGAAAAGCTCAAAATAAAGTAGAGCAAGCTATCGGCCCATTGCTAAAGTTCAAGTTCGATAAAGGAGATACAGCGCTTCCTCTTGAAGGTGTATCTGGAGGTGGCGACAGCGGAGGACCGGCCTATTTGATTGATGAACATGGCGAGCTTCACATTTTAGGAATCAGCTCTAGATTCAAAGGTTCTGCAATAGGTAAGTATGGCATCACTGAAATCTACACTCGGGTATCTTATTTTCATCAATGGATTAATTACATCATCAACGGTGACACAAAAGAACGTAATCAAATATCAACAACCATACTGAGTCATCTTCCTGCAGGACTCACGACGGCGCTGTTACCCACCGTATGTAAGGACATTAATTTAAAGCCGTGAATAATTGCCTAAGTTCGGTAAGTTAGCCAGCAGACAAACTGCTGGCTAATCGTTATCAACTCAAATTAATTTGATATGTGGGCGGTTTGTTTAATTGTTTGCCAAGCCCTCTTAAGCCAAACCACCAAGCAAAAGCAATTACCCCCATTACCGCAAGCCAGGTACTGGCAAACAGTGGCTGCTGAGCAAAGTTTGCGAGCTGATAAATACTGGTTGATAAAATATATGCTAATGAGGTTGTCCAACCAATTACCAGCCACATCCAGCGTGCGCCAGACTCCCTTTTAACAGCCCCTAATACAGCCACGCAGGGGGTATACAACAAAATTAAGACAAGGTAGCTAAATGCGCCAAGCTGACCATTAAATTGACTTGCCATTTGCGTTAACAGTGCATTGCTGTTTGCATCTTGCTCATCTAGTGCACCTAAACCTAATGGATCGCCCAAGTTACCTAATAAATCTATAAAGTTACTAGGGATTGTGCCAAGCGCTTCAACAGTTGCATTAGTCAGTGAATATTCGGTTGTTTGTTGCTCTTCACCAATATATAGCGCGTCGAGTGTGCCCACAATCGCTTCTTTGGCGAACAGGCCTGTGACAATACCCACTGTTGCAGGCCAATTATCTTCTTCAATGCCCAAAGGTTTAAAAGCAGGTGTGACAACCTGTGCCGCTTTTGCAAGCAATGAACGGTCGGTATTTTCATTCCCAAAACTACCATCTGTGCCAATCGAATTAAGCATACTCAACAACATCACTACCATTACGATGGTTTTACCAGCGCGCGCGATAAAACCTTTTAAACGGTGCCAAGTTGTTAGCCAAATATTACGCCATACAGGTAGGTGATATGCAGGCATTTCTGTATATGAAGGGGTTTTCTCACCCGTGAAAACCAGCTTGCGGAATATAAAACCACTGCCAACCGCAACAACAATACCCAGTAAGTACAAAGCAAAGACGATATTTGCGCCATTAGTTGGAAAAAACGCAGCTGCAAATAAAGCGTATACAGTGAGCCGAGCACCACACGACATAAAAGGCGCCATGATTATTGTTAGTAACCTATCAGACTCACGGTTCATGGTACGGGCCGACATCACCGCGGGTACGTTACAACCAAAACCAACAATTAAGGGCACAAATGCATTACCGGGCAAGCCAATAGATGACATTAAACGGTCAATCACAAATGCTGCACGAGACAAATAGCCACTGTCTTCAAGTAGCGACAAACACAAATACAACACCCCAATAACAGGAATAAATGTTGCTACTAATTGCACACCAGCACCAAAGCCATCGGCTAACAACACACTTAACCACTGAGGAGCACCAATGCCGCCAAGTACTTCTTTAACCCCGTCAATCAACAAGGCACCGACAAAAATATCAAAAAAATCGATAAATACCGCGCCAAAATTAACCGCAATGGTAAACATCAAATACATCATCGCTAAGAAGATGGGCACGCCTAAAAACCGATTAAGTACAATCTTATCGATGGAATCGGTGATGTCTGAGCGTTTGGGAGAAATTATATTCACCCCTTGGGTCAGGCTACGTACCCTTTTATAACGCGCAACAGTTTCTGAGACTGGGTCGTGCGATTCACCTTGCTGCTTTGTTGTTACATCAACCTTTGGCTTGCTCTTAGAGGCATCATCACAAAGTGCTTGTTTGAGTGAATCAACCCCTTTGCCCGTTGAACCAACCACCTCGATAACAGGCAAGTTCAAACGCTCACCTAACAGCTGGACATCTAACGATTTGCCGCGCTGGGTTGCCACATCCACCATGTTGGCCACCACTATTATAGGCGTACCGAGCTCTTGTAGCTGAGTTGTCAGCACCAAATTTCGCTCTAAGTTAGATGCATCAACAATGTTAATGATTAAATCGGCCTTACCTTGGCGTAAAAAATCAATGGCGATTTGTTCATCTTGCCCGGGCTCTATTTGCTCAACACTGTAAAGGCCGGGCAAATCAATAAGCTCAATATCTAACCCTGAGGGCAAACTACATTGACCTACTTTTTGTTCAACCGTAACCCCGGGCCAATTACCAACTTTTTGTTTAGAGCCTGTTAAGCGATTAAATAATGTTGTTTTACCACAATTAGGGTTACCCACTAATGCTACTTTCATCTGCACCCCCTAACTGTTTGCTGTTATCGAAATTAAACTTGCATCCGCTTTACGAACACTTACCAGTGTGTCACCCACTTTCACCTGCAATGGGCACCCCATAGGTGCAACGTTCATCAGTTCAATCAACTCTCCAGGCACCAATCCTAGGGCCATGATACGACTAGCAAGTGCAACATCTTGATGCTCAAGCGCAGTAATTAAGGCTTTTTGTCTTAGTTTTAAATCGTTTAATGTCATAGCTTATACGCTTACTGCAATTAACAATAATTCCTATTACCATTTTTATGCATGATAACTCAGAGCCAAAGTTAAGAAAAGTACCGCTATACGAATAACAGTAAATCAGTGTGTTATAGCATTCTGTAATGTGAAAAAGAGTTTAGGGCACAATTTGGAAGGGTTGCGGGAGCAAGCGCTCACCGCAAAACAATAGGTGAAATGAAATCACTGCTGTTGGTTAAGCTTTTCTTTTGCTTGCTCTACTTTTGAAAAGTCTAAGCCTAGTTCGTCAACCGCTTCTTTGATAAGCGCAGGGTTTTGCATTACGAGCCCCATAAGCTGCTGTAGCTTGTCTTGCGGGATCCCGAGTTGTGTTATCACGCCCATCGCCATCATCGGGTTGTCAGTTAAAGTTTGAAACAACTCCTTTATCTGCACATCACTTATATTATGCTCTTTTAAAATCGCTAAAATAGGGTTCATTGTTATACCTTTTATACTTTGATAATACGCCCTTACTTTATGCTAAGAGCAAGGGATAATATGGTTAGTATGTGGTGGCGACAGCGCACATTTTCAAGCGTATTATCTTTGACGCATAAAAGCGACCGCCAGCCCAGACGACACAAAAGTTAACCCTGCACCGGTATTTAACGCCGCTACAACCTTAGGTTTTGTTGACAACCATGTAGTTAAGGTAGAAGCAAAAACGCCCATTAACGCAAAACCTAGTGCCGTCAGCACAGCAAACCATATGCCAAAACCAACCATTTGCGCACTCACAGAGCTCAAAGCGGGGTTAACAAACTGTGGAATAAACGCCAATACGAACAACCCAGGTTTTGGATTAAGTGCCGCTGATAAAAAACCAGTCACAAAAATAGTACGCAATGACTGCTTAGGTACAGTATGCGCTAAGCTGAATAAACTTTTACTTCTTAGCACCTTGATACCCAGCCATATTAAATAGCCCGCACCAACAAATTTAACAACATAAAATGCCACTTCAGAGGTTTGCAGTAAAACCGTTAAACCCAATGTTGCCGTAATAACATGAAACAAAATCCCAGCCCCAGATGAGAGCCCAGAAACTATTGCGGCTAACCGACCCTGACTCAGGCCTCTACCAATAGCCAATAAGTTATCTGGTCCAGGAGAAATCACCAATAAGATGCATGCCAACGTATAGGCAAGCACTGTGTCGAACGCGATCATTACTCTTCCTTTATATTTATCGTTAATTTCACATAGACCAATACAGGAACAAACAAGTTCAAAACGAATACATATTAACTAACTGATCATGATGATGAGTCAGCTTAAAGCCTGTGAAACAAATTATTGCGTACTGCAGGCCATTCACTAGCAATGATTGAATAAACCGCAGTATCTCGCAACGATCCATCTGGCATAATTTGGTGAGCCCGCAGTACTCCATCCAATTTAGCACCCAGTCGTTCAATTGCATTGCGAGAGGGGAGATTAAAAAAATGTGTTTTAAACTCAACTGCAATAGCACCATAGGTTTCAAAAATATTTTGCAGCAACAATAATTTTGCTTCTGTATTAATTGCTGTTCGACGTGCTCTATTGGCATACCACGTGTAACCAATGGCTGCCCTCTTATTACTACTATCTACCTGATAGTAACGAGTTGTGCCGACTACCCGACCAGACGCATTATTGATCACAGCAAAAGCAACACCCCCTTTTTCGGCCTTCATCATCGCGCGCTCTACATATTCTTTCATTTGCTCAGGTGTGGGCACATTGGCATACCAAAGTGTCCATAGTTCGCCATCTGCCACTGCACTTTGTAAACCTTCAACATGACTTAGGTTCAACGGTTCCAATGTGACATGGCGGCCATTAAGCGGTTCATTTTTTATCCACATTATTGTTATTTCCTTTATGATCTTTTATTCGGTGATACACTGCATTAAAATTCGTTACCGTGAACAGGCTGCTTTGCCTGTTGGTTTTTGCCTAGGTGGGTACGTCATTAACCGCAGGAGAGAGTGTGCTGCCAAATATTGCTATTTTAATTGCCCTTTTGCAAGGCGTGCCGCCCGATCTCGCGGAACTAAAATCACAGTTTATGCTAGAGCCTCATGAGCTCGCTCAGCGTTACTATGCACATACCTCTCTGCCGGCCAATACGGGCTCAGCACAGTTTTATCAATTAACGTTAAGGGCTGCTATCGTCAGCAACCAACCCAAACTGGCCAATGATATTGCCCTTAAGCTTGCTCAACCACTTTGGCAATCTCACATTGAAAATCATCATGCCAAATTGGTGAGCAATCTGGGCGTGCTACTGAGAATAAATGGCCACTATGAAGATGCAATGAGAGCATACCAATGTGCACTCGCGCTAAATAATGGCGACAAAAGCTTTAGCTTTCATACTTTACTCAACCTACAATCTGCCATGGTTCATGCTAAACAATACAACAAAGCAAAGGCAATTTTAGATAAGGCAGCCAAATTAGCCGTAAATGAGCAACAACATTTAAGAGTCAAAATCAATTTAGCGAATCATTATCTTGATACCAATAACCTAAAAGAAGCAAAGGCCTTATTTAAAGCGCTTTATCGAGATCTAAGTTTGGCAGGTGAAACAGAAACAGCAGCACGTATAGGTTTAAACTTACTCAATACAGAGATATTATTAGCAGATTACTCGCAATTTTGGCGCTACCAAAACTCTGTTAGACAAACCATTTTTTCTATTGCGGGTAGTAATCACCATTACTACTACCACTTTGTGTTGATGCGTGCATTTGTCAACGCTATGCAGGCACCCAATAATACTCAGTACAAACGCTTTGCATACGCCATAGAACATGGAAGCTTTTTGTTTGAATATGGCCAGCAAGAATCCATTGAGCAATACGTCAATATACTAGATGTACCTTGGATCTCGTCACAGTTTTCAGAGCAAGTTTTTGAATATAAAAGAATAAGACCAAAAAAAGTCGTCCAGATGGATTTGCTAGAACAGCATTGTAGTACACAAGAAGTAGCTCATAGTCGCACTAAGCTACTTCAATAAGTACCCGTTTTTATCTAAAAATGTGCATATGTTGCAGCGTGCTTACCAAATTCAAATACATTGATTTTTCCGCATTGCGCAAAGTGGTTGTTACTTTCATATGGGGCGTTGGGCTGGCGTATATCTCCCTCCCAACCCTGACCGTTCTTAACATACGCTTTTAGTTCAAACCAGCCGTTAATAGTATTGCTGCAATCCATTTGTACATCCAACATCCAATAATGCTGACCATACTGGTTTAAAGGCGTTTCACCGTAACCATCATTTTCTACAGTGCGTTTTATACCCCAGTCAGTGGGCCATGCGTTTGTTGTCCAATCTAATGGGCTACCCTGTGCGGTTGGGCTTTGTCCAGATTCGTTCGCTGCCCAGTCAAGGTAGTGATCACCCGCTTTCCAGCCTGAGGTTGTACTGTTTTTTAGGTTGTTATGGCTAATTTTTAACATACACAGCGCGGGATCCTGGGTGCAATCTTTGCCAATACTCAGTGCATAATTGTGATCAATGCCACCGCGAATAAACATATCTTGACCTGACGAGGTCTGCGCTTTGATAAATACCACTGTGCGCTGCAAATCGGTAGTTGTGCCTTGTGCTAGCTTGGCATTGTGATGAATCGCAAGCGCATCCATTTGCGACAGTAAGATAGAGGCAACCCCTTGAGCGTTAACGTTAACCTGACGCCCCGAGCAACTAGATTTATCAGCGCTTAAGTTACCTGATAACACATCACAATATACTCCTGGTGCTAACCCTGTTTGTAAAGATTGAGAAAGCGCCCCTGACTCTCGGTTAATAACCACAAAGCCTTCGTTACCTCGTGAAAATGCTATTTGGTTATTGCCGTTATCCCACCAATTACTCACTTGCCAATGACCTGTGGTGTTATTGCGAAAATCAACCGCGCCCGAGATCATACTGTGGCGATGCTCACACTGCCATTGCTGAGCAGAGCAGTTTAGTTGGCCGTTGTCGTGAACAGGCACACTCGGCGCACCAGCATCGCTATCATGGTTAAACTCGTAACTCGACATCACCTTTGGGTAACCATATGGATACGCCAACATAAATACATTGGCTAAGTCGTAAAGCTTGCCATCAGCAAATGTCACCACATTACCAGCACCACCATGACCGCGTTGGTTATCGTGGTTATCAACAAACACTACGGCTTTATAGCTTGGCATCATTCCCCAGGCTTCACCAAAATTGTTTAGCCAAGCGAGCTTGCCGCCTTTAAAGGTTTCTCCTAGCTTAGTGGTGTATTTAAACTCGGTAACAAGGCCATTGCCAAAGTATTCACTCGCGCTTACCGCTTCGCTTCCTTGGTCAATCACTTCTTGAAACACCAAAGGCGTACCATTGACTTGCGACAAAATCGTGGCGATATCTGATGCTGGCATATGCTTAGAGGCATCAAGTCTAAAGCCAGCAACGCCAGCATTCACCAATGAGTTTAAATAACCACTTAATTGCGACTGTACATAAGCAGAGTCGGTGTCTAAATCTGCCAAACCAACCAACTCGCAGTTTTGTACTCGCCACGCATTATTGCCATAATCTTCACCGTTGATAGCACAACTTTCATGAAAATCATGTGGGCTGTACATCGGGAACTGCTTAATACCATAGGTGTTGCCCGCAACGCCCTGCCCACTGCCAGCCGCCATATGGTTAATCACCGCATCTACGTATATATCAACGCCTGCTTGCTTACAGCGTTGCACCATATCTTTAAACTGCGCTTCACTGCCACCTCGGCTGTGCAACTGATAGCTCACTGGTTGATATCGAGTCCACCACGGATCGCCTGTGATGTGCTCATTTGGTGGTGACACTTGCACCGCCGCATAGCCTTTTGGTCCTAAAAAGGTTTCACACTCTTGGGCTACATCAGGCCAAGACCATTCAAACAAATGAACAAAAGTGGTAGGTTGAGCATGCACGCTCTGTGATAAACACAGCAATGTTGCCCCGCTCAATGCTGATAGTTTAGATATTTTATTTAATGTTGTCATAATGTGCTCTTGTTGTTGATTTATTTACAAACCGATAACAATGTAGAGCACCTGACCTAATTTATCCCGCTGAATACGTATGCAGCCAGAATTACTGAGCTTGGTTAATCTGCTGTTGTAGTTGCTCTAAAGCGTTCAAAATAGACAAAAACTGCTCCCCAAGCTCTGTTACTTCATACTCAACTCGCGGAGGGATCTCAGCAAAGCTTTGTTTTTTTAATACACCAAACTCAACATTTTTCTTAAGACACTGATTAAGTACCTTAGTTGTTAACCCATGTGTTTTTCGGACCATTTCGCCTGGCCTATTAATGCCTGCCGCCAATAATTGATACACTGTTAACGACCACTTACAGCCAACCAACACCTCTACCATACGTGCAGACTCTTGCGGGCCCACTTTTCTTTCAACTTTTTTATCTTTATTAATCATAATCATGTACCAAAAAGTACCCTATAAACCAATTTGTACCTACTATTTTTATGCGTCACAGTCAGTCATTGTTATACACCAATTACACATGGTGTGTGATATTTAGATGAGGATTAAGTATGTTATTTTCAAACTCGGGTTATGCCATGATCGTTGGCGGCAGCAGTGGTATCGGCTTTGCTACAGCACAATTATTACTCAAACACCAAATTCCAGTTTGTATTGTGGGTAAGAACGCCACAAAGTTACAATCAGCTTTAACAGCTTTAGACAGTGCCAACGCCAGTGCATTACTCGCCGATTTATCTACGTCTGAAGGTACAAACGTGGTAGCAACGTATATTGCACAGCACACAGCCCCAATTCAATATCTAATAAATGCTGCAGGCTACTTTAATCCAAAACCATTTATTGAACATACCGAGGTGGATTATGAACGCTATTTCGCACTCAATAAAAGCCTGTTTTTTATCACGCAAGCAGCCGTTAAAGTGATGCAAACTCGCCAACAAGGTGCAATTGTAAATGTCGGCTCTATGTGGGCAAATCAGGCAATTAAAGCAACGCCATCGTCAGCCTACTCTATGGCAAAGGCTGGGCTGCACTCACTAACACAACATTTAGCGATGGAACTTGCAGAGCATAATATACGCGTTAACGCAGTTGCGCCCGCGGTGGTTAAAACACCGATTTACGAGCACTTTATTGATGCCAAAGAAGTGGATGACGCACTCGCTAGCTTTAACCAATTTCATCCTCTTGGTCGTATTGGTACGCCAGAAGATATTGCAAACAGCATATGTCATTTATTGAGTGAGCAAAGTAGCTGGATCACCGGTACGGTGCTGAATATTGATGGTGGCGTAATGGCAGGTAGAAATTAATACTTTCGCAGCCAAAAAAGTGGGTTAATGTAAAAGCGGCTAAAAAGTGCAAAGGCAAACCTAAAAACCAGCGCAGGTGAAATAAATAATGGTTTTTGGCCCACAATATAGCCTTTTAGCTGTGGGCCTTGTCAGTCGCTTAGCTCGCAGCCGCACGACTTAAACGGTCAAGCACATCTAACCACTGCTCTTTATCAGGAGGAAGTTCAATCCAGATATGTTTAATATCTGCGTTATCTAACTGATAAAGCGCATAATATAGGTTTTGCGCATACGCTGCTTTGTCTGACGATAGCTTCATTTGCAGCGCTGATGTCTCATCAAGTGAGTTTGTTAGCGTATCGGAATAATACAAAACGGCAATATCATTTTGTGACAAGGTAGAGTGTGAACTAAGCTGCTCAAGCAAACTATTGCTCGTCATTAACTTAACAGGTTTAGTGGGTTGATAATGTGCTTTGACATTGCCAGGTACGGCAACATTGTGGCTTGTAGGGAGCTTAACTTCACACCCCAGCACGGCCTCAATCTGTGATTTAGTAATCGGCCCTGAGCGCAAAATAATCGGTGTATCACTTGTTAAGTCTAAAATGGTACTTTCTAGCCCCACATCGCATGGGCCCCCGTCTAACACGGCCGCTATCTTTTTATTCAGTCCAAACATAACCTGCTCTGCGGTTGTTGGGCTAATGCGTTTGTATGGGTTAGCAGACGGTGCAGCTAGGCCAGTATTTAAACGAGCTAACAACGTTCGTACTGCAGCTTGATTGGGTACTCTCAAGCCTACGGTATCTTGTCCACCTGTAACCACATAAGATACATGCTCAGCTTTTTGCAAAATAACAGTTAGAGGGCCGGGCCAAAACGCCTCAGCCAGTACCTTGGCGCTGTTTGGCACTTCACAAGCCCAGTCCTTTAGTTTTTCAACGCTATCTACATGCACAATTAAAGGATGATCGGCAGGTCGTCCCTTAGCAGCAAAAATCTGACTAACGGCCTCAGGTTGACTTGCATCTGCAGCAAGGCCGTAAACCGTTTCGGTTGGAATTGCCACAAGTTGCCCACTTTTTAAGTATTCATAAGCTGTTTCTAAACTTTGCGGGTCATTTGTAGATAAAATTTTTGTTTCTAAATCTGCGCTCATACCAAATCCAATCAGAAGCCATGCTCGTACATATTCTGCAAACCCGCTATTATACCCTAATAGCTGTGCACAGCTACAATAAATCAATCATAAAAGAGCATGCAGCACCTATGAGCTTCAACCCCAATTTACCTTTGGTGTACCATCCAAATTACTCTTTCTCATTTGATCCAAAACACCGCTTTGTAATGAGCAAATTTGCGCGCCTATTTGAACAATGCAAACAACGTGGTCTGATACAAAACAATCTTCACCAGCCCAGCATTGGCACGCCCCAGCGCCTAGAGAACATCCATTGCGAGAACTACATTTGGGATCTTTGGCATAATCGCTTGAGCGAGAAATGCATGCGCCGCATTGGCTTGCCTTGGTCAGAGCAACTGATGGCACGGACATTTACCGCTCCACTAGGCACTTTAAAAGCAGCACAATTGGCGCTACAGCATGGTATTGCTTGTCATTTGGCTGGAGGCACACACCATGCTCATTACGATTTTGGCTCTGGTTTTTGCATGGTTAACGACCTGGTTTTTACTGCCCACGAGTTGGTGGCAACTAGACAGGTTCATAACGTACTGATTTTTGATTTAGACGTGCATCAAGGCGATGGCACTGCCGCTATGCTTGCCCATAACCCTTATGTATTTACCTGCTCCATTCACTGTGAAAAGAACTTTCCGTTTAGAAAACATGCGAGCGATCTAGATATTGGCCTAGATAACTATTTAGAAGATCAACCCTATTTACACATTGTCAAAGAAACTCTGACTGGGTTAATTGATGACTTAAACCCATCGCTGGTGATTTACGATGCGGGTGTAGATATTTGGCAACACGATAGCCTAGGAAAGCTAAACATTAGCTGGCAAGGGTTACAAAAAAGAGATGCGCTCGTTTTATCAACCTGTCAAGCACGCGGTATTCCCGTCGCTACCGTGATTGGTGGGGGTTATGACAAAGATCACCATCGTCTTGCACAAAGGCATAGTATTGTTGTCGAACAAGCAGCCTTACTGTAAGCCTGATACTTCATAAAACCTCTCTAGTATGTACCAAAAGCAGGCAGCTGATATCACTCCCGCTATTCACACCTCTTTGAGGTAGGCCTTTCGTGGCAATAACTCAGGTCACATCAGTCATTTATGGGCTATCAAACTGTTGGTTGTGCTTGGCGAGCGCTTCTTGCACACGCTTTACTATCTGTGGATCGGTGTTTTTACTAAATGCCATACACGCGCGCCGCTCGTTAGCATTTTTTACTTCATGCGCAATTTCCAAAAGCTCAAAGGGTCTGCCTAATTCACGCATTCTTTCATACGCGGTGTACTCGGTGGTAATAATAAAGTCAACACGTCTTGCTAAGAGCTTGCGAGGGCTTGCACTGGGATCAGCGGTTAAATCGAGGTTCACCCCATTTTTAAAACCCTGAGCCAATAAATATTCATGAGAGATGCTGCCTCTCACTAGAGAAATAATATAATTTTTGGCATCGTCCAAAGTAGTGAGCTTAATGTCATCACGGCTACGTAGCTTAAATAGATACTCTTTCACTGGATTAAGTAATGGACATGCCCACAAAAAGAGAGCTTCCCGCTCTTCTGTGCGATAAATTGAATAAATCATGGTATTGGCATTACGCTGTGCCATTTTCATAGAGCGTACCCAAGGGTAGCTTCTGATCTCATAAGGTATTTTTGCAGCATCAAGCACTTCACGTACTTTTTTAGTCGCACGGCCAACAACTTCCCCCTCTTCATTGGTGAAATTGTATGGAACCCATTCTTCGGTAACAACATTCAACTTAGGTTCTGCATTGATAGCGAAAGAAAACAGTATCAATACCAGCCAAAACTTCTTCATTCATAGACTCACTATAACGACGAGTACACTATTATGTGTCCTCTTACTTTACATAGCAAAAACAACTAAATAGTTTGGTGTGCTGCTTTGCATTTTATCGCAACTTCATGCACCATGCGCTCTTAATCAATAGAAAGTATAGTCCGTTATGAAATCATTCTTTTTTTTACTCTGCATTTGCTTACTTAGCTTTGGAGTGAACGCTCAGCAAGCAGCTAAACTTACCGAGACCCAACAAGATAAAGCCCTTGAAGAACTGCAAGCGCCAATGTATAAACCTTTATTGGAACGCTACATACTAGACGAACTAAAAGCTGTTCGTTACGACCAGCAAAAGCTGCGTGAAGACCTTACCAAACAAGTCACCCACTCTCAACTTGATGCCGCCGATAGAGCTATCACTTATACCACCGATACAATTAACAATGTGTTGTTCATTATCACCGCAACCGCGTCTATTTTAGTTGTAGTTGGTTGGACATCGTTAAGAGACATTAAGAGTAAAGTGGAAGACTTAGTCAAAGAGCGCGTTGGTAACATTACACAAGAGTACGAACAGAGGCTGCAAGTACTTGAATCGAAGTTAAAAGAGCGCTCAGAAGAAATTTTAAATAACCACAAAAAGATAACCATAACGAATGAAGTTCACTCTCTGTGGATGCGCGCTAACTTAGAAAGCGATATGAATTCTAAAATTGAGATTTATGACGAAATTCTAAAGCGCAAGCCTGAAGATGTCGAAGCAATCGCATACAAAGCCGATGCTTTATTAGAGCTTGGCGAAACGGGCGTTGCAATTCAGCTATGCAACCAAGCGTTAGAAATGGACAATGACTATGGCTATGCCTATTGGCAAAGAGCTTGTGCGTTCGCCATGTTACACCAGCATGCTGATGCCATGGCCGATATACGCATGGCGCTAGAATATGCGCCTAATTTGAAAAACGAGCTATTGCATGAAGCAGCTTTCGCCAGCTTACATGACAATGCCAGCTTTAATGAGTTGATTGAGCACGCATAAACGTGCTTTCTAGCGCCACTTTATGTAACAGATGAGCATGCTGGGCAACATCGCCCAGCTCTGCTTACCTTTTATCGTTTATAAAAGGTCGCTTTAGCACATAGGCGGTCACGCACAACAAAGCGCAAGAGACCACAATAATCCGACTTTGCTTTATAGTCGCTTCAAATAAGCATCAATAGCATGAGATAGCAGCTCATCAATTTGTTCTTCAAATTGATCTTTTTCTTTATCTAACCTAGCTAGATAAGCCATAACTTGGCTTTCTGATAAGTTCTTATTGCCGACTTTATATTCTCGCTCCGGTAACGATTTATCGTAACGCGGAACAAAGCTAAAAACAGCATAAACAGGCGGTTTAATTTTAGTATTCGCATACTGGCAAAAGCCTTCAACAAACTCAACACCTGTTGGCCCCAAGCATCCTGGCTCTACGCGATACAGCAGTCTTATCCTTTTATCTTCACTCATTGTTACACCAAGGCACCTTGTTTAATTTATAAACTCATAAATACACAAATCATATAATATAAACAATAAATCACCAATATTGCTCTACTGTTATATGGCCAGGCTCCGCACGCCGATGCCTTTTAAACCCGTCGTTCATCAATAATTTTGTTGTATCTTTTACCATTTGCGGGTTTCCGCAAATCATAAAGTGGCTAGATTTTGGTAGCTCACTTAAACCACAATATTGACCCAACTTGCCAGTTTCAAGTAAATCGGTGATCCGTCCTGACAAGCCTAATTCAGGCTCTTCTCGAGATACTACAGGTACGTAGGTAAATTGTTTAAATAACTTTTCTGTCGTTATGATCTGATGCTGATAGGTAAGATCATCATTATAACGAACACCATGCACCAAAATAACACGCTTAAACCTATCCCACAGTTTACCTTGGGCAATTATTGACAAAAATGGACCTATTGCAGTTCCTGTACTTAGCATCCATAACACATCGCAATCAGGTACTTCTTCAATGGTTAAAAAGCCATTCGCTTGAACGCTCACATCTATTTCGTCGCCCACTTTTAGCTCTGACAGCTTTTGTGACAAACTACCGTCTTCAACTTCAATTAAATAAAACTCTAATACTGGCTCTTGCGGAGAATTAACAAAAGAATATGCACGCGCAACACGCTTGTCGCCTATTTTTAGTGCGAGTTTAGTGAACTGGCCCGCTTTGAAAGGCTCAATATCGGCAGAGATCTTTAGACTGAACAAGCTGGGTGTCCACCAATTTACATCGAGTATTTTACCGGTTACCCATTGTGACATTTGTTAACCTCGCTGCGTTATTTAAGCATTTACTCTTTTGTTAGTTAATTAACAGCCCTAGCGTGATAGCTTTGCAAAAAAGTTGCTACCTCTGCACTTTAAAAGCTTCATAACCTTATAATTAAACCATGGCAGATATAAGAATAAAGTCAAAGTGTTGGGCACCATGGTTGTGCCATAGATTCAGGTAGCAACGTTTTGCCTAGTCTAATAGGTTTTTGTTTAGGATATAAATACGCTTTATCAACCACTTTTAAATGCGCTTTAACATCAGCACCGAAGCCACGCTTTATCAGTGGTTTGACATGTTCAGCTAGCCATCGCTCTTGTGCCAACGTCACTTCTTTCGTCTTTATTGCTTGCGCTATCAAGTCTAACCATTGCAGGTATTGTAAAGACTCCATATCTTGCTCATCAACTAAGGTTTCGTATCCTTGGCGATAATGCGAAAAAGTACTTAACAAGTTACCAGATAAAGATGCACCTAAAATATTCAATGTCACCCCGGCTGCAGAAATTGCATTACCCAGCTTGCCATAAAAACCTCGAGCTTGTTCAAAACTTGACACTGCCTCTTCAAATTTTCCAAGAGATGTCAGTATGTTTCCCCTAACCACAAAGTAACCTGCTTTAACCCTCATTGATAATTGCTTTTGATCAATACTATTAATTAATTGATAAGCCATCGCGGGTTGTTCTGATAATCTATAAACAATTGCCAAATTAACTTTAAGTGTAGCCAGCTCTATGTCACTAGCAGATAAGTCCAACGCACACGTATAATGTTTGCGAGCTTGTTCCAGTTGATAATTAAAACGATAGGCTACCCCTATCCTCGTCACTAAATTAAACTTAATAGGTTCAACATAAATAGAGAGTTCAGGGCTGGAAAGGCGCTTTACAATACTCACAAAGGTCGACCACTGCGAAGCATTTAAAGCTGCCAGCAGCCCCTCAAAATGCAAATCAGTCAAAACTTGCTTATCTGTATTGTCAATTTGTGCTTGTTTTAGCAACTCAGAGTAACGCTGGACCGCCTTATCAGGCTCACTTGACGACAGCTTTTTTAACTCGTCTATCTGTACACTGCTTACGGGCAACATCAGCAAAGAAGATAATAGCATTGCATTTATAAACATTAACGCTCTCTTAAAAAGTCAACTAATCAAAAGCATAGTAACTATTAGCGAAATTTTCATCGAAGTTTTAGGCAAAAAAAAGCCGCACTAAGTGCGGCTTTTTGGGTGTGATTCGCTTTGTTTTAGGCGTGTCTCCAAAACTCTGCGATTACGTTACCAAGGAACTAATCATTTGCAGGCCTTGTTAAACCTGCAAATATAAATTTTTAAATCGACTCTAATGCGATTTTAACCATCTCGTTGAAGGTGCTCTGACGCTCTTCAGCTGGTGTTGCTTCACCGGTAATAACATGATCACTCACGGTAAATAAAGCCATGGCTTTTGCACCGTACTCAGCAGCAACGCCATACATGCCGGCGGTTTCCATATCAACAGCCATAACGCCTAGCTTGTCTAACTGCTCATAAAAAGTGCCATCTGCTTGATAAAAAGTGTCGGTTGTAAATACGTTACCCACTTTAGCGGCGATACCAAGCTTGCGAGCTGCATTTACGCCATTTTCTAGCAAACCGAAGTCTGCTATCGCTGCAAAATCATAGCCACGAACACGAGCACGGTTTACATTTGAATCTGTGCTCGCACCTTGAGCGAAAATCACATCGCGAATTTTGATATCTTTACTTATACCGCCGCAGGTACCAATTCGGATCAGATTTTTTACGCCATAACTTACAATTAGCTCTCTAGCGTAAATAGACATTGAAGGAATACCCATGCCCGAACCCATGATGCTCACAGGTTTCCCGTTATACGTACCAGTAAAACCATACATGTTACGAACACCAGTCACTTGACGTGCATCTTCTAAAAAGTGCTCCGCAATATATTGTGCTCGAAGCGGATCGCCTGGCATTAATACTGTTTCAGCAAAATCACCACTGTTTGCACTAATATGAGGTGTGCTCATCGATTGTTTTCCTTCTTTATGCTCTGTTTAGTGAAGTAACAAACCCTTCACCATACTCAAGCGCAGACAACTTAAACCACTGGGCAAGGGTTTGACCTATATCTGCAAAACTTTGTCTTTCTCCTAGCGGAGCATTTACCATACCCGGCGTGTAAGCCAATACTGGCACATACTCACGAGTATGATCGGTACCTGGTGCTGTTGGATCACAACCATGGTCGGCAGTTATCAACAACAAGTCATCGCTTTGCAGTTTATTGAGTATAGTCGGTAAAAAAGCGTCAAATTGCTCAAGTGCCTGTGCGTACCCAACTGCGTTGCGGCGATGGCCAAATTTTTCATCAAAATCCACTAAATTAGTGAAAATCAAACTGTGATCAGGTGCGCTGTCCACTAGCTCTGAGGTTTTCTTAAGCAAGTTCATCAGCCCCGGTGCTTTGTGCTTCTGAGTTATGCCTTGGTGAGCATATATGTCAGAAATTTTGCCTACACTGATCACTTCACCACCGTCCGCTGCTAGTTTGTCTAAAACCGTCGGTGCAGGTGGTAACACCGAATAATCTCTGCGATTACCCGTACGAATAAAGTCGGCACTCGAGGTGCCTATAAACGGCCGCGCTATCACTCGTCCTATATTCATTTCATCAAGCAGTGCCCGTGCGATTTCACATACCTGATAAAGCTTGTCAAGGCCGAATGATTGCTCATGAGCGGCTATTTGAAAAACGCTATCAACCGAGGTGTAACAAATAGGCATGCCAGTGTTAACATGCTCTTCACCCAGTTGTTCTAAAATTGTTGTTCCAGAGGCGTAACAGTTGCCTAAAATACCCGGAATGTCAGCGCGCTTGCATAACTCATCTACAAACGCCTGAGGAAAACAAGGTGTTGTATTTGGGAAATAACCCCAATCAAACAACACCGGCACGCCGGCCATTTCCCAATGACCTGATGGCGTATCTTTGCCACTCGATAGCTCTTTTGCATAACCCCAAGCTGCTTGAGGGGTCTGGCGCTCACTGACTTCGCATGATTCGCCACCTGCCGCTTCGCAAGCATCTAACAGCCCCAAGCGACTTAGGTTTGGTAAAGACAGTGCTTTGCCAGTTTCTTTTTTGTAAGCTTGTAAGAGGTGTGCAAGCGTATTTGCACCAACATCACCAAATTTATCTGCATCTGGTGCGGCGCCAATGCCTAGGCTATCTGCCATTAAAATAATTGCTCTTGCCATTTTTTACCTCATATTTACAAGACCTGGGTTTACATGTGAAAAAGTAATCAACTTGCGCTCCCATTGATTGCTACTTTATTGTTGCTCCGAATAATCGTACAGGACATAAGTCCGCTGTCATAAAAGCATAATAAAATTCACGAACTGCGTTGAACTTGTCGATTTTGTCTCACAGGACAAAAGTCCTGTTTTGTTAAACGCAAAATCGCTAAATTTGCATCCTAAGCGAAGCAAAAGAGATTAATCGTGTCTTTTTTGCTATTGTGATCTTCCAACGTTAACGACTGCTGGGTGTGAACTTTAGTGACACGAACAATTATAGCTATTGCTGGAGCTTCTGCTTCTGGCAAATCTCTTTTTACACAAACAATATACAACGAATTGGTAAACGAGCTTGAATCAGGCGCGATTGCCATTATTGAAGAAGACGCTTATTACAAAGATCAATCGCATTTGCCGTTCGAGCATAGAACTCAAACTAACTATGACCATCCGGATGCGTTTGAACACGACTTGCTGCGCACACATTTAGAGCAGCTAAGACAAGGTAATGCAGTTGAAGTACCTACTTATGATTATGCCCAGCATACTCGTAGTAACGTGACTCGCACGGTAACACCCGCTAAGATATTAATCATAGAGGGTATCTTGTTGCTAAGCGATCCCGCATTAAGTGAAGAATTTGATATCAAGGTGTTTATAGATACACCGTTAGATATTTGTTTACTGCGTCGTATGCAACGAGATATTGAGCAGCGAGGTAGAAGCTTACCGTCGGTGGTGGAACAATACCAAGCAACGGTAAGACCAATGTTTTATCAGTTTATTGAGCCTTCAAAGCACAATGCCGACTTGGTCGTCACCCGTGGCGGTATGAATCGCGTTGCGATTGATATAATTAAAAGTAAAATAAAATACTTACTGCAAGAATAAAACGGGAACTTTAGGGCATGACAACAATAATGAGCTTAGTGGGCATGTTAATGCTGCTGAGCGTTGCGTATGGGTTTTCAACAAACCGAAGCGCTATAAACAAACGTACGGTTGGTGTTGCATTAGCAATGCAGGTATCAATTGGTGGCTTTGTACTGTTTGTTGAGGCAGGAAAAAACGCTTTAGCAAGTATGTCGAGTGCAGTTTCAGCTGTGATTGGTTATGCCAATGACGGAATAGGGTTTTTATTTGGGCCACTGGCAGATAAAAGTTCATTAGGCTTTATCTTTGCCGTTCAAGTGTTACCCGTGATCGTGTTTTTCTCTGCTTTAGTAGCTGTTTTGTACTACTTAGGCATCATGGAATGGATCATTAAAATTTTGGGTGGCGGTTTACAAAAGTTGCTAAAAACTTCAAAGCCGGAGTCTTTGTCTGCGACTGCAAATATTTTCGTGGGACAAACTGAAGCCCCGTTGATTGTAAAACCGTTTATACCAACAATGACTAAATCTGAATTATTCGCCGTTATGGTGGGTGGTTTAGCTACGGTTGCCGGCTCTGTTATGGCTGGATATGTTGCGATTGGGGTTGAGCTTAAATACCTTATTGCAGCGAGCTTTATGGCAGCACCGGGTGGTTTCTTGATGGCAAAAATGATTGTGCCAGAAACAGAACAACCAAAACAAAACTTAGCGGATGTTAATGCTGAGGAAGACAAACCAGTTAATGTTATTGACGCAGCCGCTGCAGGCGCATCAAGCGGTATGCATTTAGCCCTTAACGTCGGTGCAATGCTACTGGCATTTGTAGCATTAATTGCTTTGTTGAATGGCATGTTAGGTGGCATAGGTGGCTGGTTTGACTACCCAACTCTAACATTACAAGAAATTTTAGGTTACGTATTTGCCCCAGTAGCATGGTTAATTGGTGTACCTTGGGATGAAGCCGTAACAGCCGGTAGCTTTATCGGACAAAAGCTAGTAGTTAACGAGTTTGTTGCCTACTTAGACTTTATGAATTATCGCGATGGGTTAAGTGAGCATACACAAGCGATTGTCACATTCGCGTTATGTGGCTTTGCTAACCTGTCATCGATAGCAATTTTACTAGGCGGACTAGGTGGTATGGCACCAAGTCGTAGAAAGGATATCGCACGCTTAGGGCTCAGAGCGGTTTTAGCAGGGTCAATGGCTAACCTCATGAGCGCAGCAATTGCAGGGTTTTTCCTCTCGCTAGCTTAGAAACTTAACGAGATATGCCGCATTTGCAAAACAATTGGTTGAATGCCTTAAGGGGTTAAGGCTTTCATACTAACTTGAACGATACTTCACCAAAGGGCCGCAAGGCCCTTTTATCGTTTTAAGCCGACTCTAATTCAGCCTCATTCTCATATGTTCTTTCCAAGCGCTCAATTGCTTGCAGTGCATATTGCTTATCTTCTTCAGGCAATGAATCTATTAGCTCAGCAAACTCATCAAACGTCCAATGGGTTGGTTGCTTGCCAAGCCCCTGAACTATCTTTTCGTAGCGTAGTTGGTTATCTTGAGTTCTATTCGCAAGCCAAGCTAAAAAGGCAACCACGCTGCCATCAACACAATCTGACGCATAATCGACTAAGTATTCATCAGCAAACTTAATGGCCTGTGAATATTGCTGAGCAACCACTGACCAGCCAATTCGCACGGCTCGCGCATCTCGCATATTCGCTTGAATTTTTGGGCAAACGTCATCACAAAACATCTCGATAACTTTATTATATGCGCGCGGGTCTCTATCTCGTTTCGCAATAGCATTGGCTTGACCTAAAGCCGCCATTGCAGTTTGGTGTCGCACTTCATCGCACACGTCATTACCAAACGTCTCGATGACCTTATTATAGGCTAGGGGGTCACTATCTCGTTTCGCAAAGCCATTGGCTTGATTAAAAGCCGCCATTGCAGCTTGGTGTCGCACTTTATCGCACACATCATTACCAAACATCTCGATAACTTTATTATATGCATCAGGGTCACTATCTCGTTTCGAAAAACCATTGGCTTGATTAAAAGCCGCCATAGCTGCACGTAATCTTATCTCGTCACAAGCGTCTGCACAGAACCTGTCGATAACCTCATTATATGCTTCTGGACATCTGTCTCGCTCCGCCATTATTTGTGCTTTCACAAACATTGCTTTGACTGCAACAAGCTTAAGTTCAATATTGCTACTATCTATATAGCGAACTACTACAAACTGGAGTAACTCATCTCGCTTAATTCTGTTTGCATATTGAAATAGGTTTTCTGCAACTCTCACTCTTAAATTATCACTGAGACTGTCATCTGCAGGAAACTCATCAAGTAATTTAGTGCAGTCATTGTTTATGCTATACAACTCTGGGAAATGCTTCCCCCTCAACCCTAACGGGGCACAAGGTTGTTGATGCTGTGTAAGTGCATAAAAACTGCAAAGCCTGTTGTAGGCTTGTTCATTACCCATGCTCATTCTGCCAACTAAGGAATACATGTCTGCTGGATGCTCATCAGTTAGCTTAATAAATGCTTGTAGCTCTTCATTAAACGTTGACAGCAGCTCATCAACTTGGAAACGACTTAAACTCCTGAGTTCAGTAATGATGCGTAGCTTCTCACCCAAACCCAGTGACAGCGAGTAAATACACTTATCGACCATTTCCAAAGCCGTGTCACGCTCTTTGTATGTAAATGCAATTTGCTGTGCGCAGGCCGCTAACGTGGGCACAATATGCTGCGCTTGTGTGTCCATAATGATTTTTTTGAGCGCCCTGCTTATGGCTGTGGCTAAGTTGCCGCTAGCATTCAGTGGCTTAGCATATTCACCCAATCTTTCAATTGCTTCTAATCGCAATGCAATATCGGGCTCAGTAACCAGAAAATATACTAGTGGGATATCACACAATAAATCATGACCTAAGTGCCATTGCATCGCTTTACCACTGCCCGTTGTTGACACCCACCCTTGACGCTGCAACATATCAGAGGCTTTTCGTAATGGTTTCGAAAGCCCCTCTCGCACCGCCTTATCCATTGGATATAGGCACAGTAAAAAGGTGAAGTCTTCTTCCGTTAGGTTGCTATCAATATGACGGCGTAGTCTTTTTACCAGCCAATATCCATCATCATTGTCGCTTTTACTATCTGTCATGCCATGATTACTAAAATCGTAGCTCACCAAAGTGGCGATCAATGGCACCGCTGAGTTAATGGCTTGAGAGCGCAGCGGCTCCGGTACCTTAGCATTGGATAGTATCTCTTCACATACATGCTTTCGCCAAGGCAATAAAAGTTGCTCATTAAGTGATACTTCTTGACAGGTTCTTGAGTTTAAATATTCAGGCCCTTGCATAGCTGCTGAGCCATTGCTTAGCGTTCTTGTGGTTGTGACTAAAACGGCATAGCCTTCACTTTGGCTGATGATAGCTTGATGAACACCATCATATAGAGCGCCCATTTGCTCTATATAATCAATAATAAGCAAGGTTCTACACCTGTTCAGCCTTGCATCTTCAATAATAGATTTTACATCTTCTAAACTCGCATGTTTTTGTACCAACACACCTCGAAATCCGGATGCGCGATACAACTCAAGCGCAAGGCGTGTTTTACCTAGGCCACCATCCCCAGTAATAACCAAAGGTCGAGTGTGATCTTCAAGATAAGACAATAATTTGAATATACCCAACTCTTTTGGCGCAGCGACATAAGCTTGAATATCTGCGCACAATCGCGCCCTTAACCCTTCTTTACCCGCTAACCATTCAGGGTCATCAAAGCCTATTGGCAGCGACTGCTTACTTCCAAAGCTCAGCTTGCTAAGTACATACTTTCTGGGTAACTGGAAGGCGAACAATATGCCTAAAACAGCCATTATGAATCCTAGTACCGCAGACCAATTCTCAACCACAAAGAATGCGATCACATCAACAGTGTCACTTACAACTAAAAGCCAATTCATAAATAGTCCTTGCTGTTAAGCATTGAATTTAGAGAGTATTTTAAAAACTACTCGTTTACTCTTTGAATATCAATGCTATATGACTGGGACAGCCAATTATTCTAAGCGGTTATTCACCTTGGAGTACTTAGGATATAAAAACAAAATAAATTTAGATAGATGTGATAAAAGATATTAACATCAGCGCATTACGATAGAACCTGAATTCAAGACAATGAAAACATACTATTTAGAGATGCAGAGCAAGAACAACTTTATACCCTCTGCACTTTCAAACAATTTATCAATTATTGAAGTTGAAGCGTTACAACCTGAGTTTAATCAGTTTTTGTATTCATTTGTGGGCAAGCCTTGGGATTGGACCGACAAACTAACTTGGCCTGTTGAGCAATGGCAATCTCACTTAACTGATAACCATATTCGTACTTGGGTGGCGTATGTAAAAGGTGCGATTGCAGGATACTATGAGTTAAGTCAGCAATCTGAGGGCAACGTTGAAATTGCGTATTTTGGCTTAACTGCGCAATTTATCGGTCATGGCTATGGTAAAGCATTGCTAAGCCACGCGATTGAATCAGCATGGGCAATAGACTCAACAAAGCGTCTTTGGGTTCATACGTGTGATCTTGACCATCCGAGTGCTTTACAAAATTATCAAAGTCGAGGTTTTGAAATATACAATATCGTGTCAGAGTAAGCTGGATATGAACACCCCGATAAAAATCAGATTTGACAGCTAGGTATTGGTATACAAAGCTTAAAGTATTGTTGAAATATAAATAATCAATCGAAAAGTTCGTAGAACCGCGCCTAAGAGTCTTGTGTTCGGTTTAGTATTCTAACAACAATATGCCCGTTCTACGGCTTGCTTTTAAACTCACGGTTACCGTATACAGACTCCTATGCGACTGAGCCTCACAAATAGCTCAGCGGCATAATATAGCTAGGAGCTGTTATGCAAGACGCCCTATTCTCTTTGCTTTTTATGACCTTACTATTATTTGGCAGCCCGGGTCCGGCTCCAATTTCGTTACTCGCCTCTGGGGCAAACTTTGGCTACAGGCGTAATTTGCCCTTTTTAACTGGCATATTGGTAGGCTTAGGGTTAGCAATGGTGTTAGTGAATTTAGGTTTATCTACGCTACTTGAGACTTCGCCAAAATTTGCCTCAGGACTGTCTCTTTTATGTGTAGGTTACTTGGTGTACTTAGCTTATAAACTGTATATTCAAGATCCACGCAAACAGAGTAATGAGCAGCTTCCAGGGTTTAAGCAAGGCATAATTTTAAACATTATTAATCCAAAAGCCTATGCTTCCCTCATCACCTTGTTCTCACAATTTAGTATCGGCAACGTGCAACAAATTGAGGCGCTAATGCTGACGGGGTTGGTTTGTATTTGCTTTGTGGCTGTTATCGATGCTGTATGGTTATTGATTGGTGCAAAATTAGGAAGAGTAGTTAAGAGCCGTCGTCATATCAAACGGCTCAATAGCATATGCTCTTTGGCTATATTGTTGGTAGCTTCGGTATTGATCAGTTATTAACTCGCTCCAACGCAGCGCCATAAAAGCCATCAAAATCAGTGTTTATACCGGGTAATAATGTTAACTCTTCAGCAAGCTTAAACTCTGGGTTGTTTGCTAAAAACGCCTGAACTTGCAGCTGGTTTTCACTTGGCAAAATAGAGCAAGTGGCATAAACCAAACGGCCGCCAGGTTTACACATTTGACTATAGCGCTGCAGTATTTCCCCTTGCAGCGTTATTAAGTTTTCTATGTTGTCGTTTGCCAACTGCCATTTGGCGTCTGGATTACGACGTAACACCCCAGTGCCAGAGCACGGCACATCTAACAAAACGCGGTCAAATTTGTCTTTTAAGCGTTTCACCGTTTTGCTGTTTTTGATAAGTCGAGTTTCAAGCATATGAATGCCAGCCCGCTTTGCACGCTTTTTTAATACTTCTAATTTATGTTGATGGATATCCATGGCAAGCACATAGCCTTTATTTTGCATCAGCGAAGCTATATGCAAACTTTTACCACCTGCCCCCGCACACGCATCAACCACTCTCAAACCTGGCTTTACATTTAGTAATGGCGCAATCTGCTGAGAACCAGCATCTTGCATTTCAAACCAACCTTGAGTAAACGCCTTAGATTTAAACAAAGGACCATATTGAGTCACTTCGAGCGTATCGCTATTTGCTAAGGGCTCACACGCAATACGTTCTTGCAATAATTCGGCAACTAGAGTTGGGGCATTGGTTTTAAGCGTGTTTGTTCTCAAATATGTTTTAGCTGGTACATTCAACCCCTGAGCAATGCAGTCCCACTGCTCACCGAGCTCATTAAGCGCACGCTGCCAAAGCCAGTCAGGGTAGCTATTGAGCTGTGCAGGTGTCGCGCTATTCAAATTGCTATTTAGCTGGTCAATATCTACCCCTGCAAACTCGCTCCATTCTGGCAGCGTTTGCGCGTTGAGTAATTGGTATGCGCCCCAGATAAGCCACATTGATGGGCGAGTGTCTTCGTCGCAGCCTAGCGCAACAACCAGTTTGCGCCACCAGCGTATAATGTTGTAGGTGTCTGTTACAAATATTTGTCTTTTAGTTTGGTCCCAGTATGGTTGCTCACTCAGTACACGTTCGATCACCTTATCTGCATATTGCTCAGTGAATATTATTTGCTCTAGGGCAAGAATTTGCGTTTCAACACATTGACGTTCTGCGTACAAAGACAACCTCGTTTATTCAATAGACCAGCGCAAATTGTAACTTTTTTTCTCGTTAACGGCGAATAAAACTCATCACATATTCTTAATTTGGTGAGGTTTGAAGCATACAGTCACCTAAAAACAACGCCTCTTTTATGATGATTATCACAATTGTTTACATATCTGATATTGTCTCAGATACAATATCAGATATCATAAACGCAAGACCAATACTTACGTGCTTAAGTCCAAAGGGGTTGCTCGCTTTGCCACGAGTGATATTAATTCGGTGCACTATAGAGCATGTAAGACATGGGTGATTGATGTTGAACTAGCCTACTCTAGCTTTAACTGCAAAGCCGATAGTGCCCGCTATCGGCTTTTTACTCTTCACCGTTAAGCAATAAGCTTCGGTTAAAGCGAGGGTTTTAAAGTAGCCAATACTTTAAACTATCAAATATTGACTATTCATAATATTGTATTGTTCAACATCAAAGCGCTCTCACTTATTAGTGCAAATTATTACATGCGAAAGCGGCATGAGATTGCGCAAACTCATTTAACCAGCACAGCGGTTATTTAGCATCGCGAATAAACTTCCAAGGCTGTGAAGAATCTGGTGTATTACCTTTAGTCCACCATTTCGCTTCATATATCTTATTTTTATAGCTAACTTGATCGCCTTTTAAATACACTTTATTCGCATCCCACGCTGCAACACCACCTACTGGAGGCTCGTCATCTGGTGGCGTTAACTCATCAACCACTCTTACTTGCGGCCAACTTGCATGAGACTGATAAAAGTTCGTTACACATTTTTCATAGTCCCCTGGTACCAATGCTGAATAAGCCGTTTGATAACCCACCAACTTACATTCAAACGAAAACCCCCCTGGTCTATCTGCGTGATAGGCCCAATCACCTTCCCAATTGGTATAAAGTACATCAGTTGCACCATTAAGGTTTAAACTTCCGTACGGTGTTTGTTGCCAGCAAGTGTTTTCTTCATCGGTTTCAATTGGAATATTGTAATAGTGTGCTAAGCCTTCCCAATAGCGAATACGATTAACTGGCTGACCTTTAGTTTTGTTTTGTTCGCCACACTCTATTCCACCATTGATAACATTGATAGTGGTGCCAAAGCCGTAGCCAATACCTGCATCTTGCTCGCGTTGAGAAGGCTGCCAAGTGCGGTCAATCACATGTAGCATGGCTGGTTTTGGCGCTTGAGGGGTTAAAAAGAACCAAATTGCCGAAGCAAGATTCAACCAAGAATCTGCAACTAGCCCTGGGTTATTAAGCAGCACAGTGGCATCACCATCAAACATCACTTCTGAAAATGCACCATAGTTAAAATGATACGATAACTGTTTAGCGCCACGACCAAAGTACCCCTGCCCATCAGCGCAAGGCCAACGTCGGTTTTGCCAGTCGTTCTGGCCACACCCTGTTGTGTATCCAGGCTGTCCCTCAGACCACCCCATTTCACGTACATGAACCAGCGCTTGCTGCCACTCCTCTAGCCTTTGTGGGTTATCAGAGACATTATCTTTGGCAATGTGTCCGCCTGTTTCTTGGGCAAAATGGGCAAAAGCGGTAACAATTGATTTTTTACAAATCGCATCCGCATTGCGACCATCTGTATAATCCCCACAAAATGCAGGAAACTTACCTATTGCTCTTAAAAAACGAGTATAGGTATATTCAGGCGCAGCCATCTTGGTCAAAAAGTCCCACTGCGCTTGCGGAAAAACACGCTCTACACGCTTTACATTACTTGGGTTATCGCTGCGACCTGGCAAAATTGCTTCAACAACGGTGTTACTTCTTGTCTCTAGCGCTTTTGCCCATGTAGCGTACATTGGATCACTCGTTTTTGCTGCTACCGTGTCTTGTAATTCTTCTTTTGATATAAGGTAGCCACCCGGATTTTGTGGATCTGGCTCAATTGTCATTGCACTAACTGATGAAATAGCAGCTAAATTAAGCGCTACCACCATAGGAGTTAACTTAAACATGTTGTTCTTCCTTCTTTATATGTTGTATCGAGTGGTAAACAAAAACTTTACACACTGATCAACAGTATTAACCAAATGACATCGCTGTCAACGATTTTGTGTGAAGGAATGTAATAATAAACCTGACCAATTATCACCCACCCGTAGTTGTTACAGCGCATAATCGTCTAATTTAAATACAAAAAAGTAAGTAAAATGACTATGTACCTGCACTTTCATGAAGATTTATAATTAAATTCACAGTATGGTAAGAATATAAAACATCAAACAGGCAAAGAGTATGGTAATTACACAACTGCTTCCAGAGCATTATAAAGCCGTCGTTAAACTCGCAAATCAAGTACATGGAGACAATTATCTCGATATGCCCGGCATAAAAAAGATGGTTGAACAAGGTACCAAGTTTGATATTAATGCCTGCTTTGTTGCTTTGGATGAAAAGGGCAATTTAGTTGGCTTTAGAACCAGCTATGCTGCACAGCAGTGGCCCATAGATAAATGGTGCACACCAAAGGCTTGGCCAGTTCTTCCCTCGCAAATGGCATATTTTAAGTGTATAGCCATAGCACCAGAAGCGCAGGGGCAAGGCATTGGGCCAAAGTTACTGCACGCCTCGGTGGTTGCATTACGACAACAAGGTGCGTTGGCGGGCATTGCGCACCTTTGGAAGCAAAGCCCAGGAAATGGCGCCGTTAAATATTTTACAAAAGCAGGGGGGGAGCTCATCAAAGTTCATAACGACCGTTGGTTAGAAAACTGCATTAATGATGGCTATGTTTGTACTATTTGCGCCACCGAGTGCCACTGCCAAGCTGCCGAAATGGTTTTGATGTTTTAACTTTAAGAAAAAGAATATTATGAGCCCAAACTATTACGATCCGCTTACCCATAAAAACTGCCAAGCAAGTGGCTATGCCCCCAGTTATTGGGCTAGTACCATTGACTTACCGCTACCATGTTCCGCCCCAAAAACCAACGCGCACTACGATGTAGCAATTATTGGTGGCGGCTTCAGTGGTTTACTAACGGCCTATTACTTGGCTCGCCACTTCAACATTAGCTGTTGTGTTCTTGAAGCCAATCAAGTGGGCTTTGGTGCCAGCGCCCGCAACGCAGGCTTTGTATTAAAAGGCTCAGGTCGTTTGAGCTACCCACAAATGGCCAAAAAATGGGGCATGGATGTTTGTAAGGGCATTTATGATGAGTTTAGTGAAGCAGTGACGCGTGTTGAATCTTTAATAACTGATCACAATATAGACTGCCAGCCACAAGCAAAAGGTTACCTAAAAATCGCGCATAATCATAAAGCGATGCAAGCCCTAAAAGCACAAGCAAGCTTTTTAAAACAACTCGGTACCCACGACACACAGTTTTTAACAACATCTGAACTTGAACAAAACTATATGTATAATCATCAGGCATTTGGCGCAATGCGAATGGCTGATGGCTTTGGCGTAAACCCCTTAAAGTTATTACTTGGATATCGAGAAATCGCACTAAAAGCAGGCGTGACCTTATACGAGAATGCATTGGTCAGCAAAGTTGATTCAACCCCACATCAACACACTTTATTTGTTAACGATATCTCTATCAGCGCCAATAATGTGGTTTACGCGGGTAATGCTTATAACAACAAGCAGTCACACTCACTCATAAACAATCGCTACCTGCCTATCCTGAGTAGCATTTTAGTCACCCGGCCCCTCACCGAAGAAGAGTTAAGCCAGACAGGCATAAAAACACATCAAGTCACCATGGATACCCGTACTTTGAAGTACTACTACCGTCTATTGCCTGACAAGCGTATTTTATTTGGCGGTCGCGGTGCGGTGTTTGCAAAACATCAAGACTCCCCCGTCTACCTAAATAACTTGAAAAATGGACTAGCAGAGAGCTTTCCAACACTTAAAAATATCGACCACGATTACTATTGGAATGGCTTTATTGCCGCCGCTTTAGATGATATGCCGCATATTTGTTTACAAGATAACGTGGGTTACATTCTTGGCTACTGCGGTGCAGGGGTGTCGTTTAGCGCACAAGCGGCATTTCGTATGGCCCAAATGCTCGCTAAGCAAACAGTGCCTGATTTGCCCTTGTATCAAACACCTTTACCCTATTTGCCGTTTGCAAAGTTCAGACGCTTTGGACAGCTTGCCTACTATCAATACGCGCAAGTTAAAGACAAGATAGGTTGATACTCTTACATTAACTTAAGTTTTATGCCATGCAGGTAACAGATACCATGTTACCTGCTCACAATAACTAAGTGTCGTGGCTTTTTACGCTTGGCATGAATGAATAACCCGCTGTTCAAATTTTACAATACATTATTCGTATATTTCATTATAAAACGAATCATTACTTGCATCATTCGCCCAATCTTGTTTAATTAATCAGTACAAACATACTCTAGAACAGGGACATTTCATGAAGCACTCAGCTCTCACCTTAGGCGTTTTACTTGCCCTACCCCTACTTAACTCAAACAGCGTACTTGCAAATGATAGCCACCTAGCAACATGTGACTTTACGATCCCCTCATCACATTACTTGGTTGATGGTGCTGCAATGAATATTCAGCCAGGTAATACCATTTGTTTAGCCGCTGGCGAGCGCGGGCCATTAAAATTAAAAAACATTTTGGGTAGCGCTGATAATCCAATCATTGTCCGCAATGCCGATGGTGTAGTCACAACCAAGCCATACGAATACAGTATTGCAGTTGAGCAATCAAAATGGCTAAGATTAACCTCTGTATCTCCTGAGCCTGCACAACCTTACGGCATTCGATTAGGCGGAACGCTGAGCATTGGCCAACTCAGCGAACAAGTAGAAGTGGATAACATTGAAGTTTATCGTGCCCGCTTTGCTGGCATGCTTATCAAAACAGACCCAAATTGTGACCCAGCCACATGGGCTGAAAACTTCACAATGACAGGCATAAACATTCACCATAACTACGTTCATCACACGGAAGAAGGTGAAGGCATGTATGTTGGCTATACCGGAAAAAGCCGTAAACTTGAGTGTAACGGAGTAGCTACAACTGTGTACCCACATAAGCTTGAGAACATTCGCATACATAATAATAAGCTTGAGCACACTGCCGCTGATGGCATTCAGTTAAACTCTGTAACAGGCAACGCGCAAATTTACAGTAATAAAATTTACCGTACAGGCGTCAGCCCATTTGCTCCAGTTTGGCAAAACACCGGAATTCAAGTAGGGGGTGATGACGTACAAGTGAGAGATAACTTAATCTATCGCAGTGGCGGTAATGGTATGATGCTAGATGGAGATAACCTGCAGGTCATTAATAATAAAATTATTTATGCCGGTGAAAATGGTATCTTTGCACGCAACTCAGCACAGCAAAACGCACAAATAAGCGGTGGGTTGCCACACAGTTATAAAGACAACCTAATCGTTCAGCCCGCTACTTATGGCCTTAAACTGTATGCTACCAATACCGCCTCGGCACACTTAATAAGCGATAACACCATTGAAAATGATGGTCGATTAGACGCTGCAAACCGCCCGATGACTTTTTCGTTTTTAAATGATCAAGTCGAACGAGTTCTGCTAAATAACCACCATTACATTGAAAGCACCAACAACTAAAAAACACTAACTTACATAGAAGCGACTTATTGTCGCTTCTATCAACTAAGACTCGCTCCGTTTATTAAAAAGCTTCCCAAAGGCCATAAAGACAAATTGCATTAAGATAATATTGGCACTAAACCACTGTAATCCTTGGTACCCTTTCAAAAGGGCAACAAAAAAAAGAAAGCTAAATACGCCCAAATATAATGCAATCTCTCGAACATTAGGAACGAGGCTTTCTTTAGCATATAAACTCAGTATTACTAATAATGATGTGCAAGCTACAATAAATACCAAACTAACACTGTAATATTGATAGTTATCGACTACGAAAAAGTACAACCACAGATTGTAGTAACCCACAAATCTATAGAGTGTTTTTTTGCTAGATACCTCAAAAATTTTGATACTTAAATATGGTGCTATCAGCGGCATCAGCATTATAAACAAAGCCTTAAAATCCATAGTTGCAATCCTTTAATGGGGCCAATCTTGGCCCCGTAACTTACTTAATAGCACACTTTTTGTGCTACATCTCCACCACCTGAGTTAGTCCAAACGGTGACACAAATAAACTGTCTTTCACGACCGCCATCCCAGCCACCACCACCGCCGTCAGAACCTCCACCAGATGAGCTCCCTGAACGAATCTCTAACAAGCGACCAGCTTTGATTACCAAAGTATCCCCAACTTGAAGATCTGTTCTATACCAGTTAGTACCTGTGAGTACTTCATTTAACATTGTTGCCGTTGTAGATTCGACCAAACGAGAGCTAATCAGTACCCTAAGAGCCGCGGCTACTCTCGCCGCCACTTTTCCAACAACGTTAGCAGTAACCAAAGAAATCGCAATACGCCTCGCGTCATTATTCCCATCTATAAATTCTTGCGTAACAGTAAATTCAACTTTCTTGTTTATAACGTAATCCAAAAAATCACTTTGTACCCATTGTTCACAGCTATAGTCAGGGTCATATCTGCAATCCAAAGGCATATCTAAAGGTTGGACTCCTTCATCAATAGTGCGCTGACTATTTGGATAAAAAGTATGTAAATAATCTTCCAAAGAAATACTGTTGATAAGTTCATCACCCTCGAAAAAATTAAATACTTGCTGCTGTCCAAAATATGTATCGTAAAAGCTAAATATGTATCTTAGTTCTCGATCAATGTCACAACTATATCGGCATACAATATTCAGGTGCCCACTATCATCCAAAGGAGTCATTGTGACTACTTTAGGCTCTAAAGAGTCCATATATGAGGTTAAGTTATTAGCATAAGATGCTGTAGATATAACCGAAGTCATCAGCAGTATGAGCGGTAGTTTCATTAGTAAATCCATTTATCGATTATTTAATTATCCCTTCACGGTTGAAGAGTCCTTACTACGCCTTAACGGCAGTATAAAGCGTAGTAAAAGATCAAATTAATAACTTCATTAAAACAAAAAATCTCAAAAAATTTAAAAATTTTTCAAAATACAAAATGGATCAGTACATGCTTATAAAGACAATCTGACCATTCAGCCAACAACTTATGTCCTGGCACTGTATACAACCAATAAAGCTTCAACGCACTTGATAAGCGAACACCATTGAAAATGACAGCAGATTAGATGCCACAAGCCGCATGATGACTTTCTCATTTTTTATGTTCAAGTTGAACGCCAAGTACTGAATAACAAAAATTATATTGTTGAAAGTGGTGAGTACCATTGGTAGTGCATTGAAGTGGAGAGCATAAACCTCATTGATTAAAGTAGTAGTGATGCTACGTCAGTCACATCACTAAATTACAGCTACAAAGTTGATTTTAAGTCGAGCTGGGCTAGTTCTTTTCGCAAAAAGTGTATGCTGTCCAATCAACCAAACAGACGGGATAATATCTGCGTGTACGCAGGGTAGTTCAAGTGACTTTCATTTATCAACAAGTCAAACTCGTCTTGGGGTAAGTAACTAACACGACTTGATATCCATTGTAATATAAAGCTCTCTACATAAGGGCTCAACTGCGCACTTCGTTTGCACTCAAATATCATATCAAATACTCCCTTTTATTTTATATTTCCAAGCGCTTAACTGTAACATTGAGGCTGGCGGGGACACGCGTTGCCACGCACACAGATCACTCGAACATCAGCACTGAGGCTGCGCTCCACCCACGCGATATTCAAAATCTTGGCAACGCCCATTAATTGCTGCTTTAGCTGATGCGGAATAACACTTGCGCCACCATGTTTGATACACAACGCTTGCAATTGCATCACCACCTCATCAACATTCATACCCTGGGCTGCAATGGCAGGGTTCAAATCTATCCCTGCACACAATACATGCGGGTTTCCAGCTAAATCCTCAACTTGTATCGACTCACAACAGTATAACCTTGGCTTACCTTCAACAAGCAAAATAGAGAGCTGCGTACTGCTTTGATTTGACACCTCGGCAAACTTTCTAAATACCGCCCAATGCTGGCAAGGGTCTTGGACCGTGCGCATATTTCCCCAAGGTAATGGTATACCATTGCCACGATATACCGCTTTCAATTTGCCCGGCTGATATGCATCAAAATAATGCCAATGTGGGTAAGGTGATACAACAGTCATTCTGCGCATCACAACCGAAGGAGATATATTAAGCAACTTATGCACGCTTATCTCATAACCATGACTGTCCAGCAGCTGACGAAAAGGCACCTTAGGGCATAATAGGGCGCCTGCAAAAAAGCTTGCTTCAAAATCACGCCACGCGTTAAGAATATCTTGTGCATTGGGGGTATTGTGATGTGCTTCTTCGTTGTGTTCACTACCACCAATTGTGAGTCGGCAATGTAGTCCTTCTCGATTATGTAAAACAGCATGCCCAATATGAACCGCTAAATCATACTTCAATCTACTCTCACGGTTTTTCAAAAGGGTGTTTAAATATACCAAGTTAGGTGCTTCAAAATAAGATGTAAGCAAATGCTTACTTGCTTCTCCTGATCCGCCAAATATTAATTCATCTGCTTGTTCAAACCAACGTAGTTGCAAATCATATTGTTGAGCAATCGTTATCAAATCATCACTGCTGAGATATAAATTTTTATGCCCAACCTCTTCAGCCGCCCGCTCTAAATCTGGAAAGTGATTTTGATGGTGTTCTTGATGCGCTCTTATTAGCAAATGAGCAAATTGACGACCACTGATCCCCGTTTGCGATAGCATTTCAGGTATTGCGATTTGCAATATATCGTTAGAAAACAAAAAGTTTGGCTCTAATGCCATACCAAGCACCCCGCCATGATTGCCTTTATCAGGTGTAATACTCTCCGCTTCCGGTTCACTGTCTAAAAACCACTCAACGGGCTTTTGAAATACCTCTGACAAGTTTTCTAGCATTTCTTGGCTGGGCGTTCGTTTACCGCGCTCAATCATCGATAAGTAAGACACTGAAGGTGCTGAGTGAGCATCAACTCGAATACAACGCGCAGATAAATCTTCCAATGTAAGATGATTTCGCTTTCGTAAATTGCGAATTTTGGTGCCTAAAAAGTGAGACTTTCGCATTAAACTGCTTTCTTTTTTCATTATTTTTGTTCTCACACAATGCCTGTCTTGTGTATAAAAATAACACAATTTGTAAAATTTACACTGTAAAATTCTTTTTGTGAAATTTTTAGACTAAGTCGCATACACTGAACTTGAACACGCTCACAACTCCAATACATATCGTGACAAGAATGAGGAAATACCAATGACAGCCCTAACCCGTTCAAGTTTAAAAACTCAACCTATCACTTGCGAAAAGCTTGATATCGCAAAGGAATACTTAGATCAACATTGCCCACTTGATCAGGGCTCACATCTGCATGCCACTCATTATGTGGTTTACTACAATCACTTAATGGCATTTTTCGCTGATGGTAGCCATTGTGGGCTTAAATTCCCCAAACAGTTTGTAGCATTATGTGGCCACCGAGATGATCCCACAGCCATTTTGTTAAAAAAAGACGACCAGCTACATATTGAGCTAAGCTTCAACCGCTGCGGAGATTCAGGACGTTTAGACCGCGCAAACGTCGATGACATTCAAGTAGAAACGCCACTAAGCACAGTATCTACGGGGGCTGAGCACAAAAAGTTTTGGATGAGCTTTTTAAGTGGTGTGCAAGATACCACTCACCACAAACAATATACTGCTAAAGACGGTAACGATTACTCTCTTTAATACCTAGAGTTTAAACAGTGGCATAAGCAACTTTCTCTCACAGCTAAGGCCACTGTTGCTCCATGATTCCAGCCACAAAGCCTCAACAACCGACATCTATGCTTCATTCGTTTCAAATTATGAATTCGTGTAAACTAATCTAAACAGTTACTGACGTATAAACATTGTATACACGCTTTGTTGTTCTGTTGCTTGATTGTTATTCTTGGGCAAACTTCCGTTATTGAACCCCTTATTCAAACGGTTTCAAAAACCTCTATAACAGGAATAATCATGAGCTGTCCATATCACTCAGACAACAAGCCAAGTAACTACCGAGCAATGGAAAAAGACATTCATACCGATTTTAAAGATGATATGTCTTATGGTGATTACCTTAACTTGGAACAAATTCTCAATGCTCAAAACCCTTTATCAGATCAACATGATGAAATGCTGTTTATCATCATTCATCAAGCCAGTGAATTGTGGTTAAAACTGGCTGGTCATGAATTATATGAAGCCATTGAAAATATAAAAACAGGCAACTTCGGCCATGCCTTTAAAGTGATTTCTCGCGTTAAACAGATTTTAAGTCAGCTCACCCAATCATGGGGAATTTTGTCAACTTTAACGCCTGTTGATTACCTTAAATTCAGAGATGCATTAGGCCACTCATCAGGTTTTCAATCTTATGGTTATCGCAAAATTGAGTTCTTGCTTGGGAATAAAAACACAGAGCTTTTGAAAGTACATGAGAGTAACCCTGCTGTACATCAGGAGCTGAGCGATATCCTTCATAAACCAAGCCTTTATGAAGAGGCATTAAAAGCGCTCAAACAACAAGGCCTGCCTATTGATGACGAGGTGCTCAATAGAGACTTTAGTCAACCCTATGAAGCAAACCAAAGTGTTTTAGATGCTTGGATCACGGTTTATAGAGATGCCGACAAATACTTCCACCTATACGAGCTGGCTGAAAAACTGGTCGATATAGAAGATAGCTTCCAACAATGGCGCTTCAAGCACATGTATACCGTCCAGCGAATCATAGGCAATAAAGTAGGCACTGGCGGATCTTCAGGCGTAGAATTTTTGAAAAAAGCACTCGATATTAGCTTTTTCCCAGAACTTTTTGAGCTTCGTACTCACCTATAACCCTTGGAGTACAAATAATGACCTTAGATTTAGCACTACAGCTTCAGCCCCACTATAGCGACTTTAAGGTGAGCGAGCGCATTTTGCTATCGGGCCACTCACACCAAGCGTGGCCCAATGCCGCAAAAAATGGCTTAATTGAGTGTTATCAAGATGCTGCTACTCATGTGGATGATAAATGGGGTAAAGCATTTGAAAAAGCACAGCGTGTTAAAAACTTTTACGCCAAGTTGCTTGGTGAGCAAAATGCCCAAATAACGCTTGGCGCCTCTACCCATGAGTTATTATTACGCTTTTTATCCGATCTTGAGTGTTTTAAAAAGCCGCCAGGCAGAGCAATAAAAATCGTCACGACTGATGGCGAGTTTCACTCGATGCGCAGGCAGCTTAACCGCTTTAAGCAGCTAAATATGCAAATCGAGGTCGTGAGTGTGTCACCGAGTCATACATTGGCTCAACGTCTTGTAGATAAAATAGATAGTCAAACAGATGCTGTGATGCTTTCAGCGGTATTTTATGGCAGCAGTGAAATTTTCCGCGATGTGGGTTTAGTCGCGCAGCACGCACACCAGCTTAACGTGCCTTGCTTAGTCGACACTTATCATGCTCTCAATGTGGTGCCATTTGATATCAAAACTTGGCAACTTGAACATGCTTTTATCGTCTCCGGTGGGTATAAATACTGCCAAGCTGGCGAAGGCAATTGTATGATGCGTATTCCACAAGGCTATAATGGTAGCCCTATTATAACCGGCTGGTATGCTGAATTTAGCGTGTTAGATCAAGCTCCAGGTCAAGTAAGCTATGGCGCAGGAGCCCATGCCTTTGAAGGCTCAACGTATGATCCAAGTAGTCACTACCGCGCCGCTGCCGTCTTTGACTTTTTTGAGCAACAAAACCTAGAGATCAACACACTAAGAACCATCAACCAACAGCAAATTGCTATTTTGCGCAGTGGTATTGAATCTGCTCCTAAGCTTAGCCACGCTTTTGCTCTTGCCAGTCATAAGCACGAAGACAATGGCGGATTTTTAGCACTAACAACACCTTATGCAAGCCAATGGGTGTCGAAATTACATGAGCAAGGTATTCAGTCTGATAGCCGTGGTGAACAATTACGTTTAGGGCCTGCTCCTTATGTAAGCGCAAAACAACTTGAGCAAGCTTTAAGTATAATGGAAGACATAGTGTCTGATATTGTATAACGCTAAAAAGTACAGCTCAGTGTGCCAACTTTATTAAGCATACTGAGCTATTTTCAACGTTCAATAAGTGAATTAAGCTTCTGAGCTGCTCGCCATGCCCTAACTTTAGGCCCCCAAACGCCAATAAACAGCCCAGTTAAAATTAAAAGCGCACCAATTAGTTCAACGTAACTTAATTGCTCAAATAGCAAAACATTTGCGTCTATAATGCCACTTATCGGGATCACATATTACCTAGTTCAATCATCATCGCCGTATACATTCTCAAGTTTAACTTAAGTTGTTCAACGGTAATGAATTCATGCTCTGAATGGCCCGTGTAAGGCTTGCCTGGCATTGATGGGCCAAAGCTTACAGCGTTATCAAACAATTTAGCATTGGTGCCACCACCAATCGACACGAACCCCGCATCTTGATCTTGCGTATAGTGCTTAAAAATATCTAACAACTTTTGTGCGTGAGGTGCGCTATCGAGCAACATCGGCTCACCCAATTCAACTTCAAGCTCAGCAAGAGTGACATTATGCGCTTGTTGCCATAAGGTGATTGCTTGCGCTATTTGAGACTCTAACTGCGTTGCCGTTTTGCCAACAGGTCTGCGCAAGTTAATCGACAAGGTAAGATCATCTCCTTGGCGCGACAAAAGTGTGGGTGACACTGTCATAGGTCCCATGAAATCATGACTATAAGCAATGTTGCCAAAGTGCTTACCATGTAGATCTGTCCCAATCAATTCACTCATAAACATCACAGCTTGCCCATCACTATTTGGCGCAAGCGTAACCCCGCTAAATAATGCGGCCAAATGAGCAATTGCATTTACTCCGGCTTCTGGCTCTGAAGAATGCGCAGAAATACCTTTAACCAAAACTTTTACGCCTTCAGGTTGTTCAATGAATTGTACTTTTGCACTGAAATTACTGGCTCGCGCTTTTAACTTATCTAACAATTCAGTAGAGGCGTGATGCAATATCAAGCTTGCATCTTCGGGGATCTGACTTTTAAATGCCCCACCCTTTAATTCGCTGACATAGACGCCTGTTTGCTCAGCTGAACCACTAAATGTTGGTTCAATCAAACTCCAGCCTTTTTCAGCAACTACAACTGGGTAGCTGGCATCTATTGTAATGGCATACTTCGGCTGCTCATAAGTTTTCATAAAAGCCTTCAGAGGCTCCCAGTCAGACTCCTCGGCCAAATAAATCATCAGTTCAATGCGGTTGTTAAGCTCAACCCCCTTGTCTTTAATGGCTTTCATTGCGTAGAGCGCTGTTGCAATTGGGCCCTTATCATCTTCTGTGCCGCGGGCTATTAGCTTGCCAGGCTCTGACGTTGTATCTAATTCAAATGGGCTTTTTTGCCACTTGCTTGCATCAGCGGGTTGCACATCACCGTGAGTTACAACCGTCACTTTTTGCGACTGTTTACCCAGCCCAATCAGTACCGTATGACCTTTATCCTGATAATCCAAGCCAAGCTGTGCGGCTTTCATTTTTAACAGCTGCTTAAACCCAATAAATACCGGATTATCTGGTGTTGCTACACCTTCTTCGTTCACCGTTGGGAAAGACACCATATTGGCTAAGGTATGAATTTGCGCTTGCTGGTAGCTATTGACAGCATACTCGGCCGTTGCCTGACTTACATCAGCAATTTTTGCATACACCACATGTGCAAACATGGCTGCGGCCAAGGTAACAAAACGGATCATTATTATTCCTTTTAAACATACAAACAACAAAGGGGCTTGCGCCCCATAAAGATTAATTTGCTAGTGCCCTAAACGTTAAGCTTGTTTTTGCTGCTCAATCCAACGATTGACGTCGTCTTCAACAATGGCTAAAGGACGTGCGCCTTTTAACAATATAAGGTCATGAAATGCTTTAATATCAAACTTATCACCTAAGGCATCTTTCGCCTTATCACGCAACTCTACTAGCTTTAACATGCCCAACTTGTAGCCCAAAGCTTGGCCTGGCCATGCTATATAGCGGTCAATTGCAGCGGTTACATCGCTCATTGCCGTACCTGTTGCTTGCGCAAAGTACTCGATGGCTTGCTGACGAGTCCAACGTTTGTGATGCAGGCCTGTATCAACAACCAAACGTGCAGCACGATACACTTCTGCCTGCAAGCGACCTAAATCACCAAACGGGTCGTTTTCATACATCCCCATTTCGTAAGCAACCAACTCAGAATACAGCGCCCAACCTTCAATGTATGCGTTAAATGATGCATTTTGACGCATTAAACCGATGTCTGTCTGAAGCATATTCAGCGCTATTTGAAAGTGATGCCCCGGAACCGCTTCATGATATGTCAGCGTTTTCATCGCAAAGCTCGGTACTGCTTTCATGTCTTTTAAGTTGATAGCAAAAATACCTGGACGGCTACCATCGAGTGATGGGCCATTGTAATAGCCTCCCGGCGCACCTGCTTCAACCGCCTTAGGAATACGTTTTACCTCAACCTTTTGAGGAGGTAAGGTAGAAAACAAGGTGGGAGCTTTCTTATTGATCGTTTCAATTTCACCACGCAAGAATGTCAGCAGCTTTTCACGGCCTTCATCGCTGTCTTCATATAAAAAGCGCTCTTCTTCATTAAGCTGCTTCATTCTGTCGCCAACACTACCTTCGCTGTAGCCGTTCGCCTTTAGAATTTCGTCCATACGTTGAGTGATCCGCTCAACTTCCTGCACACCTATGTTGTGAATTTCTTCAGCACTCATATCAGAATCAGCCAGATACGTAATTGCATGTTGATAAAATGCTTCGCCGTTTGGCTGTGCCCAAATTCCCACTTTGGTCGGTGCTTGTCCCTCGAGCGTTTTCATATCTGCGGTCACTTTTGCAAACGCAGGATAGATCTTCTGCTCTACAATCGCAGTAGCTTGACTTACATAATCTTGCTTAGCTTTATCTGATAAATCAGCAACGTCACCAAGTTTTTGCGCAAAAGAGCTCACTAACGGGTGTTCAGTTGCGGCTGGCGATGTAAAGTTATCTAGATAGCCTAACGTGTTGGCAAATAGTGGCTTAGGTAAAATGACACCTTTTTTAGCATCCGCCATCACTTTTGAGCGAACTTGTTCAGTCATATTTGCAAATGCATCAAGACGGGCTAGGTAATCTTGTGCATCTTGCTTTGACTCAACGCCATGTTGATCTTTTAATACATTCGGAATGTCAACTAGCGGCCCCGATAGCTGATTAACAATATAAGGTAAATGGCCCCCCCATGTATCTATATAACCCGCTGAAAACTGACTATGACCCGCATAGTATCGGGCAAGCACTTCATTTACCTTAACATGCAAAAGCGCGTCGTCGCTTAACTGAGCACTTTGCAGGCTTTTTAGCTGCTCGGCAGCTTTATTCATATCAATTTGTAAAGCCTGCATACCTGCTAAAGAATAATTTGGTAACCGGTTGGCATAATCACCATATTGCTCTGCTGATAGTTTCAGCGACGTTGCTAACGCTGGCTGATGAGTAATAAAGGTTTGTGTGTATTGCTCTACAACATCATCAACAGAAGCGGCACTGACTGAATTTGAGACTTCAACTGCACTACCAGCAGCTGAGCTGGTTGAATTACTCTCAGACGAACACCCCGCAAGGGCAAAAATAACGGCTAAGCTGACTAAGCTTGCTTTTCTCATGACAAAACTCCGTTGGTAACTGTTGCGCAATTTACACCTATTGTATTAACCAAAGAGTCATTGTTAGCAGTGGCTTGTGACCCATGACTTAATAAAATAGGGATACGTGTGGTATTAATTTTTCATTATTGTGTTTAAAACACAGCAATACCATTTTTAGCGTTTAATATACAGCTTAATGAGGTGAGCTACGACTCAAAAGGGCTTACTGCGCGTCTGTTCATCACAGCAACATAGCGGTAATCTATTTAATCTTTGCTTTAAACAAGAGTTTGGCTGTAGGAATTGCTTTAATAGCGCACAACACTGTCAAACTGTTACATCTCACTTAACTCAAGCGCTGGTTATTTAAGGCAGCTGCACCAAATACAGCGTATCTGCTTTAGCCCCAGTGAGTAACAAACGCTGTTCATCTAACTGCTCAATTGACGAAACCCCAGTTATTGAGTTGTCTGCTGTGTTTAAATATTTAGGGCTAGATAAAGCCCCATTTTTTTGAACTTTAAATTGTAAAATGCCATGACCGTGCTCTGCAGCTGCAAATACATATTGGCCATTTTTCGACAGTAATAAAGCGCCTACTCCGTTTAGTTCTTCTGCATATACGCTGTGCTTATGTTTATATGCGTCGTTTTCATAGCTAAATACCGCGATACTCTTACTGCCAGCATTAGCAACATAAAAATGTTTAGCGTCTGTGGATGTGATCACTTTTTGTGGATTGCTCAGTACTTTTTCTAGGTCAGGGTTGTTTTCAAGCTGCTGAAAAAACGTCAGCGTTCCGTCTTCGTGCCGATTGAAAATGGTCATTGTATTACCCTCAAAGCCTGCTACAAACAATCTATCTCCAGACGATGACAATGCCATACTAACAGGGTTACCTAAACTTTTGGGTTGTGCTGCTAAACGTTTTACCTGACTTGACAGTTCTATGCTATTAGTACCCACATTACAGATAATTACAGAGTCACTTTTGTAACTTGCCACTAATAACTGCTTTTCGTCATGACTTTTTATCACCTCCCATGCACCAAGCAAACCCATTCTATCTATTTTGCTAAGTGAGTCTTTACTTTTGAATACTACGTTTGGCGGCAGGTGATCACTGAAGCTTTTTGATGGTTTGAGCGTGGCGTTATTATGCAATTCAAAAATAGATAATGCGCCATCATAAAAGCTGGCTACAGCAATACGAGTTCCTTGCGAAAAAGACACCACACTCGATGCCCCCTCTAGGTATATACCTTTACTCGGTGTACTTTTTAAAAAGCCCAATGGCTGCAGTAGCCCGTCGCTGGTTACTTTAAAACTGGCTAAAGCATTATCATCACCACTGACAACAAATACAAATTTGCCATCTTTTGAGCGCTTTACAGATCTTGGGTTATCTAATCCATCGATGCCAGCAACCCCGTCTTTGAACTTTTGAATCACCAACATTTTTTCAAGTGTATTCGCAGACAACAAAAAGCTACTTAAAACAAAAGATAGATAAACATAACTCCATAAGAGCGATGCATACTTTTTCACTAAACTCACAACATAAATTAATGACTGAGCTAGTATAGTTTAGTTTCAGTACGAGGTGTTAAATCAAAACTCTTTAAATTACTCTCAGGAAATCGATTTTTAGCTTTCATAAAGACGGAAGGGGAAATATTAGACATGATTACGAATACAAAAAATAAAGGTTAGCAAAAGCTAACCTTTTATCATTAAACTAGCAGTAGCAAGTCATTGGCTTAGATGATGGCACCGATGGACCCGTAGTATAATCAGTATTACCACTGCAACGTTTTGTGTAGTCACCACAAAAATATGGATCTGTGTGACATCTATCTGTATCAGGCTCTAAGACACCACCAGCGATTTTAGGCGTAACACCGGCACTGATTGTATGCTTATCTAGAGACAGTTTTTTTAAGTTCTTTTTTTGAACAGAAAGTTTCATTTTCATTCCTTTTACTTATTATATTTCTTCTTCAATATCAGTGAATAGATAGGGTTCTTAAAGCTTGCCAACCTATCCACTGTAAACCAAGCCGTTTAGCTCAATAAATAGCGCTTTATTTTTAACTTATAGTTTACTTAATCGCAAGTTTTATATTTACTTTTTTTATAATATATTTAGATATAAGCGGCCGCACTTCCGTATACCGGCCGCTTGTTAAACTGAGGGATTAGTTTATTTTGGTATTGAGGTTTTTAAGGCCTAAATTAGCTGACACAACCGTGCCATCTTTTTTCAAATTATCGATTACAGCGGTTAGGTTTTGCTCCGACGCTGTCACAACATAAAACGACTTATAAGCCTGTTTTAATGTTAAGCCATGAGCCTTTGCAACTTCGTCAGCATCAGCAAAACTCGCTAGCTGAATAAGCACTTCGCCTGTTGCTTCATAGGCACTTAAACCATTATCACCAATAATGATTTGACCTTTAGAGACGGCTTCACCACTAAGTACATCGCCGACCTTTGTTTTACCATCGATCTGTAATTGGCTAATATCTTGAACATCAATGTCTTTCATTTCATCGAATGAAATTGGTGTATTTGCACACACCGCGCTTGATGCTGTCAATGCACATAAAACTAGTAATTTTTTCATTGTCATACTCCTTAGTGGCCGTAAATGCGAAGTGACCAATCTTTTAAAACACCTAGGTCAGCATTGTTGTTACCGTTGGTGCCAAAGAAGCCTCTACTTGGATGGTAAATCAAGGTACGGCTGGTACCTTTATCCGTATCAAGTACTTTAATCGTCCAGTTACCTTGCGATTGCTCACCATAGAAGTGATGACTTAACATAACAGTATCAGTATACCCACCATCAGTGCCATTTAAGAAACCCGTTCTCGCACTCATTACAACACTGCGCGTGCCTGAAGGAGAAGTAAGTTCAATCGCCAAATCACGTAGCCGCGTATGATCAATGTTAACTTTTAATTGTACCGCTTCAATGGTTAGGTTCTCATCAACCGCCATTGTGCTTTGCGCACCAGACAAATCCGCATCTGGGATGGTTACATTCGCGCTTTTCTCTTGCCAGTCTGTGATTTGTAACTCAGGCAAAGAAACACTCGTAAACAGCGCTTTGTAAACCGCTTCATCGATATTAACCGCACCTAGCCCATAAAAGTTATGATAGTTATAACCAGCAGCGTTAGTTTGCCAAGCTGGGATCGCATCATAGCTTAGTGTTTCACCAGACGCTGATTCAAAGTTTAACGTAACCCCCTCATGCTGAGGGTCAACTTTACGTGCTGTTGTCGCTAACAAATGGCGCACTGTTCTTGCACTAAGTGCAGGGTTTGCAGACATTACTGTCGCAACCGCACCAGCCGTATTTGGCGCAGCAGATGACGTTCCATTCATGACCCCTGTAAAGTTACAGTTAGGATCAAGTTCAGAACCACCATGCAGGCTATTTTTATGTGTGCCAGAGACGTTCATACCTTTGTCACACCCGGTTAAATCAACCGTTACCATTGCAGGTTTGTCTTGACCATACTCACCGCCAGGCGCAGATAAAAATACGTTTGCACCAGCTGATGAATAAGATGCCAGCTTACCTTCTGCATTTAACGACGACACCACTAGATTCCAAAAGGTGGTATTTAGATTAGAGATATTCGCGTTATGAAATGGCAAACCTTGGTTGTTTAAGATTTGATTGTTTTCAAAAGGTAAAACATAAAATCGCTCGCCATTGATATAAGTGGTGTAAAGCGCGAAAGAATTACCTGCTGACTTCACATATACTGACCCTCTGCCCCAATGGCTATTGAGTGTGATGTCTTGCAATACTGTTTGCTGTAAAGCATATACAGGGTCTAAGCTTGTATCACCATTCATTGGCGCCGACGGTGTTATACCATAGCTTTGGTTAAATACACGCGGATCAGTGAATCGGTCAAGCGCCCTGAAGTCCTCGTTTAAACCATGGGATAACATCCAAGATTCAATTGATTGTTCATCTAGATAGTTAAAACCAATTAGGTTGGCGTAAGGTGCAACACCTCGTCCACCTAAGTTGTTACCTTCTTCTGCAGCAATCAGACCTGCAACAGCTGTACCGTGACCATGTGTATCTACTGGGTAATCACTACCATCGATTAGGTTTTTTGAACCCGGAACAACATTGTTTTTTAAATCTGGATGTGAGATCTCAACACCAGTATCGATAACAGAAACCGTAATACCTCGGCCTTTGATGCCCATACGATCTGCAAAATCTAAATTAAGATCCTCACCTTCATTACCCGCTGATAATGAAAAGCCTGTTTGTCCTGTATTTTGTAAATGCCACTGCTGAAATGTCAGTGGGTCGCGCTTGATTAAGTCTTGCTCTGGCGTTGTGTTTGCGTTAGCTGCACAAGTTGCAGCCAGTACTGAAACTGCCAAAATTTTCTTTTTATAATTCATAGCTTCCTCAACGTGTTACCCCAAAAGGGGGACTAAACATAACACTCTGATCACGTATCAGCAACACAAAAAGACATCGCTGTCATCATAAATAGAACGATTTTGATACAAAACAAGCAGTTATATTCAAAAAAATATTACATAAAATACATTTTAAATACATTTATCCCTATAAAGAGCACGTTATTTACTCTGAAATGTACCTTTGTCATTCATCATTAAAGAGGTAGAATGCAGGGCTAAAATAAATGGGGATGGGTATGAATCGCAAAAAGAAGATATATGAAACACTGAAGAAAAAAGACAAACGAGCAAACGCCAAATTACACAAAAGCAATAAACCTCGTTATATCTCAAAGGCTGAACGCGCAGCAATGCTTGCTCAGCAACAAACTGAAGAAAGTGTTACTCTACTGCAAGATACCAGTGAGTAGTGCTAGTTACCCGCCTGCGCGCTCAATTCTGCCAACATATCATCACTGAATAAATTGTTTTTAAACAGCGTTTGTAATTTGCTATCACCTTGTTGATAAAGGGATAAGATTTGTTGTGCCAACCTACGCTGTAGTTCCGGTTGCTTGTTTTTGGCTTGATAGTACTGCAACATTAAGCCATCAGCAGCCATGCTCCTTAAGTACTCATTTTGTTCCTTTTCAATGATACTCGCAAAACTATCAGCCACCCTAGCGTCAGTTAATGGGGTATTAACAATCACTTCTAATGCTTGCACCTTTAATGCTTCGTCTGGGTTTTGCTGCGCAATGCGCATGATGGCATCGACCACTTCATGGTTATAGTGATGCATTTGTGTTTTATTAAGCACGTACATGTTCATTTGCAATTGCCCCATCGCTGAGAGCCTAACTTGAGCGCTTAAACTGCTATCCAGTATCTTTGCATGCAACTCTTTATTAACCTGCATTGCATAGTCAGGATCTGTTTTAAGTTTTAGTTCATAATCTTGGGGTAAATTCTCGTAAAATGCATAAGCGGGATCTTTACTCAGCATTTCTGCTTTATCACGCGCTTGTTTTTGCGCTATCACCTCTAATACAGCTTGTTCAAAGTCAGCCTGTGCAAATGAGCTATTCATTGTAGTAGGATCTTTACTTTCCAACGCCCGTAACCGTGCCTCTAGATCTAAAACTTGTGCACTTAATTGGCTTATTACTTGCTCATACGTCACATTTTCTGCAACTCGATTGGATTGTTGCTGTATAGGTTGATAGGCAGCTTGGCTGCGGTTTGGCTCGCCCAGAATATTGTAAATAGATAATCCCAAAGCAAACACTGACAAAGCAATAGCGGTACGAGTAAGTTTCAACTTTTCAACTCCCAATACTGGTATTGCGCCACTGTATACAAAAGTTTGGTAAAAATCAGCAACAAACAGTAATTATACTTTGCACTTTTAAGACCTAAGTAATGTTGTTGCAATGATTTTGCAAGCAATCTATCACACCGCCCCCCTAATATATTGCCTCCAAAACATGGGTGACCCACGTTACTAGGATGACATTTTACTTAGGAATAAACATGAAAAAGATCAGCAGTATACTGGTTGTGCTTTTGCCTACTCTGGCGTTGGCTCAACCAGAGGTCCATTACGAACAATGCAAAAGTAGCTTTAACTACCTAGGCGCCGACTACCAAGGCACAACCAATAAAAACAACGATGGTAGCCAATGGTGTTATCTTAAAAATGCCCAAGAAGGAGCCTACTGGGGCCATGTAAAAGTAGAAACTATTCCTCAATTTAAAACCAAAAGTGGCAAAACTTGCCGCGCTCCCTCAAGCTACCAAGGTGAACAGTTTTACGGATGCAGCTCTCGCAATCATACCACTCCTTGGTGCTACACCAGCGAGAGTGACTGGGAAGAATGTGATGTTGTCGAACCGGCTGAAATGCTCAGCCACACGCATCCAAAAGCGAGTAAACGTCTTGATAGAGTAGCGCTGGGTTCATGCTTTAAAACCAAAGGTGATATGCCTGAAGCGCTCGCTCGTTTGATCACTCAGCAACCAGATCTCTTTTTATGGCTCGGAGATAACATTTATGCTGATACCACTGACATGAGCCTAATGCGAAGAAAATACAATGAGAAAAAACAAAATCAAGAATATCATGCATTTCTAGAAGCCAAGATCCCAGTTATGGCAACTTGGGATGATCATGATTTTGGTCGAAACAACGACGGTAAACACTACCCTGAACGAGAAAATGCACAGAAAGAATATCTGCGTCACTTCGATGTGCCACAAAGCGACCCTCGCTTAAATGGTAGAGCAGGGATCTATGAAGCAAAGATGCTAGGTAATGCCGGTGAGCAAACGCACGTGATCACCCTTGACGCTCGCTATTTCCGCTCACCAACTTTCAGTAATTATGGCAAATGTGAAGGTGAACAAAGCACCATGCTTGGAGATCAGCAATGGCAATGGCTAGAGACAGAGCTGGCCAAACCATCAGAACTTAAGCTCATTGCCAGTGGTATTCAAGTGCTACCTCCCCTATATCAAGGCAGAAGTATGTCAAATTACTGTGCATATGGTCAGGGGGAGCAGTTTAAAGCTGCAATTGATGCACTAGGTGAGCAAGATATGTCTGGCACTAGCTATGAATCATGGGCTGAAATGCCCAGTGAACGAGCACGCCTGTTACGTATGGTACAAAAATCGATAAATGATGGAAAAACCAAAGCGGTGATCTTCTTATCTGGCGATCAGCACTGGGGTGAAATTTTACAAAAAGATATTCCTGCGCATAACGAGTATGGCAAGCAAACCACAGTCTATGAGATCACAGCCTCTGGTTTTGGCCAAAATTGGCCTTATCACATTGAAAACGCTTTGCGCTTGCCAATATATGCAGACAACAAAGGCGATGGTAATTATACCAAGCAATGTAAACTACCATTTAACTATGCAGGCACAACCTACCAAGGTTGTATCACACGTGACCATGATAAACCTTGGTGTTACACGGAGCTTGATGAGAATGGCAAAGGTATTGCCTCAAAGTGGGGAAATTGCGCGCCAAGCGGAGCTAAGATCCCAACTGGATATGTGGGTAACATCAGCGCCAATATTAACAACCTAACGACCAGCAACCGCCATTTAATCAATAAATCAGGCAGCAACTACGGTATGTTAGATATTGATTGGCAAAACCGCACAATTAAAATGTCTATTCAAACGGCAGATGAAGAAGCGGTATCCACGGTGATCACCTTTTAAGCTCACTCAGTTATGGAGCAGCATCGACTGCTCCTTTGCTCGCATTGAGCCACTCGCCTAATGATTGAAGTAGTAAGTCAATTCGCCTTGCTGTGAATGACACTCGCTAATACTGATGGCCACCAGCGCACCTACTAATGTAGCTAACAAGGTTAAATCAACGTAAAGCATTCAAATACTTTTTCTAAGCTCAGGTTTGATACTAACAAAACTACTTTTTATTACGCCCAAACTTTATTTAATAAAGTTTGCTAGATGTCGTTTTTTTACAAGAAACCAAAGTGTTTTACCCACTAAACTGGTGCCAATCAAATAAGGAGAAAGTCATGACGATGCGTTTAAACTACATTGAAGCAGCACCTGGCGCGATGGATATTTTGCTCACCCAAGAGCGCTATTTAAAGGAGCAGTTTGCAGCCAGCAAAACCCTTTCGCTAACCATTTTAGAATTAATCAAGTTACGTATTTCACAAATCAACCAGTGCGCATTTTGTATTAATATGCATACTAAAGAAGCCATAGCACAAGGTGAAAAACCACAGAGAATTATTAGCTTAAACGCTTGGCGAGATATGCCGATTTATAACACTGTGGAACGATGCGCCCTTGCATGGGCTGAACAACAAATACAACAAGTGCCAATAACTTTGCAAGACGTTGAAACCGCACTTGAAACATTTAATGAACAAGATTTAGTCAATTTGACAGTGGCGGTTAATGCGATCAATAGTTGGAACAAATTTGCCAAGGCATTTAATCCCAGTATTTAATTAAGGACAATCATCGATGGGCACAGGGTTAAGCTTTAAGATATTTAAACCAAAAGGTAGGTTGTCACGCTATATACAAGCTATTTGGTTTGCCAGCATAAATGACCAAGACCCTGTGCATTGGCACCTCAATAGTGATGGCTGTACAGGCCTCATTTTTAACTTGGGGGAGGCGATTTGTCTAGATAACACGGTGCTTACGATGGGAGTATCTACACTCCCTTTAAGTACAAAAACAACTCATATCATGCTACCTGCACGCTGCCGCCTAGTTGGTGTAAGGTTCAACCCTGCAGTTAGTCATCCAAGTGTCGATATTACAAAGCGCCAACCCACACAACTCAATCTATCGGCAAAACAAAATGAATTATACAAAAACATATTTCACACTCTCTTGGCTCTTTCCAAGCCTCAAGTACACCTAGTTGCAATCTACCGTTGGTTATCTGATAGCTTAGCAATAATCTGTCCCCCTCCTAATGCGCTTGCATATACGATTCAATCCATCAACCACAAAACAGCATTAATTAGTCAACGCCAACTTGAACGGCAATTTAAACAATGGCTTGGGATCACGCCAAAACATTTTCAACGAATAATTCGCGTACAAAAAACCCTAAACACATTGAAAAAAAAGCCCTTTTTATCCCTAGCACAGGTAGCAACCATGAATGGCTTTGCAGATCAGTCGCATATGACCAAAGAACTCAAGCAAATCGCGCTGATCACACCAAAACAATACCGCTCAATCATTTGCGATTATGCCAAGTTACCAAACCAAGCTCAGCTCAATAGTCACACTGACTCGAATAATCAACGCTTTACCTCAATTGGCTATTCAACTGACCCAGAAATTGCTAATTAATCCTAAGTTACTTTTAAAACTATTTACTGCGAGAAGTTTCAGTGAACGTACATCTTATTGTTGCCCACCCTAACCCTGATTCATTTAACTATGCGCTACATAAAACCGCGTTAGCCACATTAAAAAACTGTAATTTATTGGTCAGTGAATCAGACTTATATAAAGATAACTTTGACCCCGTTACCAGTGACAAAGATACGCCTAATTTTCCAGCGCTTGAGTATTATAGTGTTGCCAAAGCACAACGCTGGGCTCAGGAGCATCAAGGATTTGAGGCATCAATTGAACGTGAACAAGCCAAGCTGATGGCGTGTGACTTACTGATACTGCAATTTCCGCTTTGGTGGTGGTCATTCCCTGCTATTTTAAAAGGCTGGATAGACAGAGTACTTACCGCTGGCTTTGCTTATGGTCAAGGTGCCACACTTGCTCCTAAAAAAGTAATGTATTCACTAACGACTGGCGGAGCAAGTAACGAGCAAGAGCGGGCATATTATCAGGCCAAAATTGATGGCTTATACCAAGATGTGTTTGGCTTTATGGGTTGGCAAGTACTGCCGCCGTATATTGCCCATGGCGTACAAAAAATAAATGATGATGCACGAATAGAGCTACTCGATAATTATAAGCAACACCTCAATTGTGTATTAAAACAAGTGAGCGATACTTAAAAATCCTCCAAATTAATTAACCCCTAAAAATATTGAGTTAGCAAATAGCATAACCACGCTTACGGTTTTATTACACATTGCTACCCACCGATTGCAAGCTATTATTCATGTTAACTCAACCGTTCAACAGTTGGGTGCTTTTTAGACGCCATTTCATGAAAAATATCATCTAAATACTGTGCTATCTCGCCTGGCTCAAGGGATTGTGGAATAACAACATCGTATACCCTTGCTCGTATGCCCGTTGTAGACTCTTTAAATAGTTGCCATTCGTTTTCTTTGCGGAAAACCGACATTTCGCTACCAAATACATTAAATTTATACATTTATTCACCTCAACGGCACTTAAAAAGTAGAAACAAGCTAAGCCTTTACTTAGCCTGTTTAGATGCGATTAGCTAAGATAGGCTCACAACGTGCGCTGCCTTAGCGCTGTCACTTGTTCAAAACCGATCCCCCAGTTATCAGTATCAACTTCTTCTATTATCACAAAAGTTGTCTGCGGGTTTTTATCCAGCACATCAACCATTAACTGAGTACAGCCTTTGATAATGGCTTGCTTTTGTTCATTCGTCACACCTTCTTCAGTGATTTTTACATTAATGTAAGGCATTATTTTCTCCTTAAGCTTTGCTTCATTGTTAGCGAGTACTATGCGCTAATATCGGTGTACATTTTGTTGACTATTAGCCAGTTGCCTTGCTCTTTAAGCAATCCCAAAAAATCCACATAGTGAAAATTAAACAACGGACACTGCACTTTAACCATGGCTTGATCTTTTACAATCTCAATAGCTAAAATTGCATAATCAAAAGCGTGCCCCAACTGGGCGGGAGTATCTCTGTTAGACACATCCGCTAACCATTGTTGTAGATTCCTGCGACTGTTCGGTGCTTTTAAACAAACATCGGCGTGAAACAGGTTTGACAATAACTTTGTATCTCCATGATGTAGGCCGTAAAAGTATTTTTCAACAAGTGATATAACCACTGCTAAGTCGCTTTGCTCTGATTGACGATGTGTCATACGGCAAACTCCGTGAATACATTTTTAAATACTAAAGGGCGGCACTAGAGTGAGGTTGCTCTGCTGCAATAGCACGTTGAAAGCTATCCATTGCCTCAATGCGAGAGAGCATGGCGCGTGTGTGTTTACCAATCACGATATCCACGGCAAAGAAGCTTCCCCAGTGAGAGTAAACACAAAGCAAAATATCGGCAACAGATGGCTGCTCGCCACCTAAAAAGGCATTCTGCGCTAAACGTGACTCAACGACCTGCCACAGTTGATTAATACGAGCAGATGCAGCATGTAACATATCTTGTTTTACCTGTTCATCATTTACATTTTGAGCGATAAAAAATAGCTTTGAATACGCAGGGTGCATCGTGGCATTCGCAAACAGCATATCTTGTACTGCACTTTGGTAACCTTGTGGGTCAACTGGCAACATGGGGCTGCTATGTTTATGTAATAGATACAACAAAATAGCAACGCCTTCAGTCATTATTTTAGTTTCATCAACCAATACTGGAATGTTACCAACAGGGTTTATGGCACTAAAATCAGCAACGTCTTTTTTATCAACAAGTTCAAAGTTCTGACCAAGTTCCCGCAATACAACTTGAATGGCTAATGAGCAGGCTCTGGGTGAGTAATATAAGGTGTACATGGCTTTCTCCCGATGGCTAATAAATAATTTAAAATGCGTCTAAGCAAGACACAATAAAATAATAAGCCGCTTGTTTGTTTTCATATATACCTATAATGTGCAAATACAGTTCTCTAATTGAGAACAATTAAATCTCACAAAACTGACTTAGCTTGGGAGCACTCGATGGATAAACTAAGAGCAATGCGACTGTTTGTACGACTTGCTGATTTAGGTAGCTTTACCCAAGTTGCAGAACAAATTAACTCATCTAAATCCATGATTAGCAAAGAGATAAGCAGGCTTGAAAGTGAGTTGGGTGTGCGCTTATTGCATCGTTCAACACGCAATGTAAAGCTCACTGATATTGGCCACGGTTATTTGCAACGAGTGAGAGAAATTTTACATAAAGTAGATGAAGCCGACATATTTGCCCAAGACTTACAACAAAACATAAAAGGTAAACTCAAGATCAACGCACCTATGGCGTTGGGTATCACCGACTTGGCAACACTATTTGCCGATTTTATGCAAAGTAACCCAGATATTGAGTTAGATATTCATTTGGGCGATGAGTCTATTGATTTAGTTGAGCAGGGCTTTGACTTGGGCTTTAGAGCCTCTAGCACACCGATTGACTCTAACTATGTTGGTCGGCCATTAACTCAATTTAGCTACAAGGTGTGTGCCTCTGCTGAGTATTTAAACCGGCATCCTTGTATCAATACCGCAACGGATTTAAAAACGCATAACTGCTTTGTATATAGTTATTTTCAAGGCAAGAATGTGTGGCCTCTAGAGGGCGGGGTTGCGATAGGCGGAAGTCTAAAAGTAAACAGCACGGTATTTATGATGGAATCCATTAAACGCGGTCTAGGTATTGGTTTTATTCCTGACTTTGTATGTCAAACTGACATTGAGCAAGGCGAAATCATAGAGCTACTACCATTAGCAACCAGGCCAAAGCTCACTTTATATGCACTCTACCCAGCGAGACATTTTGTGCCTCCCAAAATTATTCAGTGCATTGATTATTTACAGCAGTGGTTCAGCAACAAATCTGGCACAAACACAATGTAGCCACGTGTCATCTTTTGTACTGCGTTGGGCAATAGCCTCTATCAATATCTGGATGACGCAATTTTTTGTGCTTAGTGACTCTACCGTTCATACGACGCCTCCAAAGCTTAAAGCTACTTGGCTTCAAATTGCGCCGCATTAGCACAATGACTTGAGACTCATTTAGCCCGTATAATTGCTCAATGGCTTCAAAAGGCGTCCTATCTTCCCACGCCATTTCTATAATGCGACTTTGTTTGCTTTCACTACAGTCCATACTTTACTTGCTATCATGTAATTTTTTCATGTATACGTGAGGCAAGCTAGAACCGTTCACAATACTCATCGAAACTACATCTACCATAGTACGCATTTTGGCTTGGGGAGCAGTGAAAACTACTTAAAAAGATACGCAGTGAACAGCGTACGACTTAGCAAAAGTGTTAAAGTTTGGTGGGTGTTTATCCTGGCTTTTTTATATGTCTTGAATGTAAGAAAAACTATGGCGGCAAGACATAACTGCATAGACTACTCTCACCGCCGACCACCATCAACCTAGGCTATTTTATTTTTGATTAAAAATCAACACCTTAAAGAGTTGTGACTGGTCACTTTTACGGTTGGCTTACCACGACCTCTTCCTCTTGCATTATCAGTAATTTGTAGCCCCCCATAAACATTCATCACATCTAGTTGAGAGAGCTCTTTTAATCTTTTTGATTTTACTCTTAATTCGACTTTCATTTTTATCCTCGACAAAATTACTATATTTTATTGTTTTTTTACAAATAGTTATCGTCAGAGTATGATCCTCAAAAACGCAATTAAACTAAACTCCCTGTTGTCGCTAAGAAATCAAGCTCTTAAGACACCCGACACTTGGCCTGTGTAGTTTTTATCCAAGCAAGTTCATCTTACAGAATAAAAAAGGAACAACAATCAATAAATTTAACCATTTTTACCCAAAATATCTGCAAAGTAGTAAATTGTTATTGGTCATTTGTAAGAGTAAATCTAAACCGGACTTAGAAAATAAAAGTTAGCCCAAACTGGTCAGTCCATGGATTTCTTGCGCAGCAAATCAAGAATAAGTATCGAATACAAACGAATTGGAGGTTCTGTGCGAACTAGCAAACTTCTCCACCTGCTAATACTTAATACTAAAAAACAAATACAAGCTGGGAGGTAAAATTTAGAGCACAATGCCACAATGAGTAGCCCGTACTCATGATTAACAATTTTAAAGCGCTGGCTGGTATGCCTCAAAGTACATCTTAATACTTCCACTGCGTTTACTGAGTCTGAGCGGAGTTATTCTTTACCTTATCCAAATTAGAACTGCACTCTATGCATGCAAATCGCTCTTTGTTCACCGCGTACTTCTATTTTGGAGTCTTGCACATACTGCAAGCCAAATTTTTCAATCACGGTCCGTGAGCGTGTGTTTTCAGCAAAGTGAGTTGCCTCAAGGCCTCTTAATCCTTTCTCATTTCGATAATAGTGAACAAGCCCTTTTACCGCTTCTAGCGCAAAACCTTGACCCCAAAAATCAACACCTAACCAATAGCCTAAGGTGCCAACGCCCTCGTTAATCTCAACAAATCCAAGTGAACCAATAACATCATCGCTCTGTGTTCTGGTAATTGCATACACCACGCTATTGCCACTTTCAAATTGTGCTTTATGCGTGGCAATCCACTGCACAGCCATAACCTCTGAGTAGGGATAAGGAATATTTTTGGTCATCTCGCTAATACATTTATCGCCTGCAAGTTTTGCCACACGCGTTGCATCGCTTTGTTTAAACGGTCTGAGTACCAAGCGCTCAGTGCTAATAATGGCTTGCATAACACCTTTTCCATAGTTGATAGTGAGTAATTGCTATCTACTAGCTAGACATAACCATATACACGCAGTGCTCGACTAGTTCGTGCTCAGGGCTTTGGTGTATAACAAAGCCAAACTTTTCGTAAGCATGTATCGCAGAATGATTGTCGTTATAAACAAACAGCCCACACTGTTTTGCGTTGAGTGACTGTAAACCCCGTTTACAAAGTGCATTAAGCAGTAAATTCGCTACCCCTTGACCTCTTTGCTCAGGGTTAACAACAAGCCGCGCTAAATGACAACGGCCAAAACGCATATAGAACTGACCAAAAGCTAGCAGCAGGCCTTGTTGTGATTGCAGCGCACAACTCGTTATCCTGTCTGTTTGTAAGTCAGCTTTAAACGATTTTGGCTCAAAAGGGTATCTAAAGTTTGGCCCAGCCCATTCGGTAAGCTGCGGCTCATTCTTAAACCAAGCCATTAACTGGGCAATATGTGCATCTTTCGCTAAAACTAATGCCATATTCATGCCATTTAAATCTGCTTTCAATAAACTAACAAATTAATCAACTAATGCAATCACAACACTGCCAGCAAGCGCACAAGCAAACAATATGCGCAACCATTTGGCTTGCTGTGGCTTGGCAAATAGCGGTCTGAGCTTTGCACCCGCAGCCATCCATAGGGTATCTACAACGACTGCCACCAAAAAACATACTGCGCCAGTCAGAGCAGCACTCAGCAAAGGGCTTTGAGTTTGTAGCATATTGTTAGCAAAAATAGCTAAAAACGCTGCATACGCTTTGGGGTTAATCAGATTTAGAACAAATCCTTCTCTAAATACGGGAGCCTGATCTGCTTGGCTAGTCACTCCCCCTTGTGCTGTGGCAATTTTATAAGCCACAAACAGTAAATACCCACCTGCAGTTAGTTGACATAGCAGCTTTAGCGAGGGATAAGCGGTAAATAACGTGCCTAGGCCAGCGGCAACTAGGATGATCACCACCAGTAACCCAGTTAAAATTCCTGCCAAAAACCCCACACCTCGACGAAAACCAAAGCTGGCGCCAACACCCGCTAAAGCTAATGGGGCAGGACCTGGGGAGCCTAAAAGTAATGCTGTGGTCAACACCAACGAAATGATAAGTTCCACTATAACTCGTTCCTTTTAACAATTTTGCCGCAATAAAAAAGGCCCATGGGGGCCTTGATAAAGCTTTATTAAGCATATGCGGAGGCTAGTCTTGTGGCACTCGCACATGCCCTTCCATCAAAACACGCGCGCTTCGACTCATGACCGCTTTTTCAGCCTGCCATTGACCCTCTACCAGCTTAGCTGCAGCTCCCACGCGCAATGTGCCTGATGGATGACCAAAGGTCACGCTCTCACGTTCCCCGCCACCTGCCGCTAAATTAACTAAGGTGCCCGGTATTGCTGCTGCTGTGGCAATCGCCACCGCCGCGGTACCCATCATCGCATGGTGTAATTTACCCATTGAAAGTGCACGTACGCACACATCAATATCGTCATTGCTAATGTGTTTACCACTTGAGGCCACATAACTTTGTGGACCGCTTACAAACGCAATTTTAGGTGTGTGCTGGCGACTGGCTGCTTCTTCAAGTGAGCTGATCAAACCCATTTTCAGTGCGCCGTAAGCACGAATGGTTTCAAAGCGCTGCAGCGCTTTGTCGTCACCATTTATGGCTTCTTGTAGCTCAGTGCCTGTGTAACCTAAGTCTGCAGCATTGAAGAATAAAGTAGGGATACCCGCAGTAATCATCGTGACATCGAACTGACCGATATTTGGCACTTCAAGTTTATCGACTAAATTACCTGATGGGAACATCGCCCCTTCACCGTCGGCAGGGTTCATAAACTCCACCACGACTTCTGCGGCAGGAAATGTCACCCCATCTAGCTCAAAGTCGCCAGTTTCTTGCACTTCACCATTGGTCATTGGCACGTGCGCAATAATGGTTTTTTTGATGTTTGCTTGCCAAATACGCACCACCGCAATGCCATTTTGTGGAATGCGACTCGGGTCCACCAAACCATTACTAATTGCAAACGACCCGACTGCCGCGGTTAGATTGCCACAGTTACCACTCCAATCAATAAATGGTCTATCGATGGCCACTTGTCCAAACAAGTAATCAACATCATGATCAACTTGTGTGCTTTTTGATAAAATTACCGTTTTACTGGTGCTTGATGTCGCGCCGCCCATGCCATCGGTATGCTTAGCGTATGGATCGGGGCTACCAATCACACGCAGCAATAGAGCATCGCGCTTTGGGCCTGCCACTTGCGCTTCTGGCGGTAAATCCGTGAGGTTAAAGAACACCCCTTTACTGGTACCGCCACGTATATATGTTGCGGGCACTTTAATTTGCGGTTTAAAAGACATGCTTTATCCCTTTAAAAAGCGTTGAGAAAGGCCCTATAACTTGCGCCTTTCTGATGGTTGATATTATGCGTGTGCTTCTAGAAAGTCTTTCGCAAAGCGCTGTAAAACACCACCCGCAGAGTAAATTGACACTTCTTCTGCCGTATCTAAACGGCATGTCATTGGCACCTCTACTCGCTCGCCATTTTTGCGATTGATAACCAGCGTTAAAGTCGCACCAGGGCTTGGCTCCCCCTCAACATCAAAGGTTTCAGTACCATCAATGTTCAAAGTATTACGCGTTGTGCCCGCTTTAAACTCAAGCGGTAATACCCCCATACCAATTAGATTAGTACGGTGAATGCGCTCAAATCCTTCTGCGGCGATCACTTCAACCCCAGCTAAGCGAACGCCTTTAGCCGCCCAGTCACGAGAGGAGCCTTGACCGTAATCCGCACCGGCCACAATGATCAATGGCTGCTTGCGCTCCATGTAGGTTTCAATCGCTTCCCACATACGGGTTTCTTGGCCTTCTGGCTCAAGTCGAGCAAGAGAACCTTGCTTCACTTCACCATTTTCATCGCGCACCATTTCGTTGAACAACTTAGGGTTTGCGAAGGTGGCACGTTGCGCCGTCAGGTGGTCGCCTCGGTGCGTTGCGTAAGAGTTAAAGTCTTCTTCTGGCAAGCCCATTTTAGCTAAGTATTCGCCGGCTGCACTGCTGGCCAAAATCGCATTAGAAGGAGACAAATGATCCGTGGTGATATTGTCACCGAGTACCGCAAGAGGTCGCATGCCTTTCATGGTGCGCTCTGCTGCCAACGCGCCTTCCCAATAAGGTGGGCGACGGATGTAAGTACTCATTTCACGCCAGTCATACAACGGATTATTATGCTCACCGTAATCGACTGTTAGGTCAAACATAGGTTCATACACTTGGCGGAACTGCTCAGGCTTAACACTTTGCGCGATCACCGCATCAATTTCTTCATCGCTTGGCCATAAGTCTTTTAATGTAATCGGGTGACCATCTTGGTCATGCCCTAATACATCTTTTTCAATATCAAAACGAATCGTACCCGCAATGGCATAAGCAACCACCAGCGGCGGCGACGCTAAGAACGCTTGTTTGGCATACGGGTGAATACGACCGTCAAAGTTACGGTTGCCCGATAATACTGCGGTTGCGTATAAATCTCGGTCAATCAACTCTTGCTGAATTTTTGGGTCAAGTGCGCCACTCATACCGTTACAGGTAGTGCAAGCAAACCCAACCACACCAAAACCCAGTTGTTCAAGCTCAGGCAACAAATTGGCTTCTTCAAGGTACATTTTCACCGCTTTAGAACCCGGTGCCAGTGACGTTTTAACCCAAGGCTTGCGCAACAAGCCCTTAGCATTAGCATTACGCGCTAATAGGCCTGCTGCAATCACATTTCGTGGGTTACTGGTGTTAGTACAACTGGTGATAGCTGCGATGATCACCGCGCCATCTGGCATTTTGCCTTCTTCGTTTTCAACAACGCCAGAGATCCCCGCTTTAGCAAGATCGGCCGTTGCAACGCGTTTATGTGGATTTGATGGGCCGGCGATGTTGCGGCCAACTGACGATAAATCAAACTTCAACACGCGCTCATACTGTGCCGTTTCAAGGCTGTCAGCCCACAGACCCGTATGCTTAGCATAGTCTTCAACTAAGCGAACTTGCTCATCATCACGCCCAGTAAGCTTTAAGTATTCAATGGTTTGTTGGTCAATATAAAACATGGCAGCCGTTGCACCATACTCTGGTGTCATGTTCGAGATAGTGGCGCGATCGCCAAGCGTTAAGCTTGCAGCCCCTTCGCCATAAAACTCAAGGTATGCACCCACCACCTTTTCTGCACGTAAAAATTCGGTAATGGCTAACACGATATCTGTTGCGGTAATACCAGGCTGCGCTTTACCTGTAAGTTCAACCCCTACAATATCGGGTAAACGCATGTACGACGCACGACCTAGCATCACACTTTCCGCTTCAAGACCACCGACACCCACTGCAATGACGCCCAAGGCATCAACATGCGGAGTATGACTGTCAGTACCCACTAAGGTATCAGGGAAGGCCACACCGTCGCGGGCATGAATAACCGGCGACATCTTCTCTAGGTTAATTTGGTGCATGATGCCGTTACCGGGTTGAATAACGTCAACATTTTTAAAGGCCGTTTTAGTCCAATTGATAAAGTGGAAGCGATCTTCGTTACGCCTATCTTCAATAGCACGGTTTTTTTCAAATGCATCGCTTTCAAAACCTGCGTGCTCAACTGCCAGTGAGTGGTCAACAATCAGCTGAGTTGGCACCACAGGATTAACTTTAGAAGGATCGCCACCTTTTGCGGCAATTGCATCACGCAAGCCCGCCAAATCAACCAAGGCGGTTTGACCCAAAATGTCATGACAAACAACACGTGCAGGAAACCATGGAAAATCTAAGTCGCGACGACGTTCGATAATTTGTGTAAGGCAATCATCTAGCTGTTCGCTTTCACAACGGCGCACAAGGTTTTCAGCAAGCACGCGAGAGGTATAAGGCAAGGTGTCGTAGGCACCTGGTTTAATCGCATCGACGGCTTCGCGGGTGTCATAATAGCTCAATTGCGAATTAGGCAAGAGCTTACGGTATTTGGTATTCATAACTACATCCATTGGAAATTGGTGACGGAACTAACAAAGCAAGCGGCTAATTAAAATTAGCCGCTATAGAGGCAAATTAACGCTGTGAGATTGGTGTTACTGGGCGTAACTCTTCACCTGTATATTCCGCTGAAGGGCGAATAATACGGTTATCTGCGCGCTGCTCCATGACGTGTGCAGCCCAACCGGTTAAGCGTGACATAACAAAAATAGGCGTAAACAACTTGGTTGGAATGCCCATAAAGTTATAAGCAGATGCGTGGAAGAAATCAGCATTACAGAATAGCTTTTTCTCGCGCCACATCACTTCTTCACAACGCACTGATACTGGGTAAAGCACCGTATCACCGACATCTTTTGCTAGCTTTTCAGACCATAGCTTAATGATCTCATTACGAGGGTCACACTCAGAGTAAATCGCGTGACCAAAGCCCATGATTTTCTCTTTACGCTCAAGCATGCCCATCATCTTCTCTTCTGCGTCATCTGCCGAAGTGAAGCTTTCAATCATATCCATGGCGGCTTCATTAGCTCCACCGTGCAGTGGACCACGCAATGAGCCAATTGCACCAGTTACACATGAATGCATATCAGACAAGGTTGATGCACACACACGTGCAGTGAATGTTGACGCGTTAAATTCATGTTCAGCATACAAAATAAGTGATACATGCATCACACGCTCGTGTAATTCATTTGGTTTTTTGCCATGCAACATATGTAAGAAATGCGCACCGATAGAGTCATCATCTGTTTCAACATCAATGCGCACACCGTCATGGCTAAAGCGATACCAATAACAAATAATACTCGGGAAACAGGCCAACATGCGGTCGGTCACTTTGCCTTGTAAATCAAAGCTAGTTTCACCTTCTAAGTTACCTAGCATTGAACAACCAGTACGTAACACATCCATTGGATGTGCATCTGCTGGAATGCGCTCTAACACTTCTTTAAGCGCTAGTGGTAAACCACGCATTGCACGAAGTTCACTCTTATAGCTATCTAGCTCAGCTTGCGTCGGTAAGTGGCCTTTTAAAATAAGATAGGCGACTTCTTCAAACTGACAGTGCTCAGCCAACTCTTTTACATCATAACCACGATACGTTAAACCAGAGCCTGATTTACCAACTGTTGAAAGTGCCGTTTTCCCTGCTACTTGACCGCGAAGGCCAGCACCGCTTAGTACTTTTGCCATTTTTTTGTCTCCTGAATTTTTTACCTGCTGGATACTATTTTAATTGGCGGGCTTAGTTGCCCACCCATTTATATTTAAATACTTTAATTACTTGTTTTTGCCTTGCGCAAAAAGCGAATCAAGCTTTTGCTCGTATTCGTGATAACCAAGATAATCGTAAAGATCCATACGAGTTTGCATGTTATCTATGACCGCTTTTTGATCGCCGTCCGTTAAAATGGTTTGATACACTAGCTCCGCAGCTTTATTCATGGCACGGAATGCACTTAATGGGTAAAGCACCATATCTACGCCCCACTGTCCAAGCTCTTCTTTGTTCCAAAGTTCAGTTTTACCAAACTCAGTAATATTAGCTAAAATAGGCACATCCAACGCTTCACTGAATGCTCTGTAATGCTCTTGGGTTTGAATGGCCTCGGCAAAAATACCGTCAGCACCGGCTGCCACATAAGCTTTTGCACGCTCAATTGCAGCCTCTAGACCCTCTTGAGCAAATGCATCTGTACGAGCCATAATGAAAAAGTCAGGATCGGTACGTGCGTCAACCGCTGCTTTGATACGATCTACCATTTCTTCAATAGACACGATTTCTTTATTTGGACGGTGACCACAACGCTTTTGCGCTACTTGGTCTTCCATATGTACCGCAGCAGCCCCTGCCTTTTCCATGTCACGAATGGTTTTAGCGATATTAAACGCACCACCCCAGCCCGTATCAATGTCGACCATTAAAGGTAGGTCACAGGCTGCCGTAATACGCTGCACATCTGCAATCACATCGTTCAAAGATGTCATACCTAAATCAGGCAGACCATAAGAGGCATTTGCTACACCGCCACCAGAGAGGTAAATCGCTTGGTGACCAATTTTTTTAGCCATAATCGCCGAGTAGGCATTAATAGTACCGACTATTTGCAAAGGGTGATTGGCTTTGAGTGCCTCACGGAATTTTTTACCTGCGCTTGTAAATCCTGTCATGATGTTCTCTCTTATAAGCTGTTTTGAAGTTTGGCTTCGATATTATTTTTTGAATATGTGATATGTCGACGCATCAACATTTCGGCAAGTTCTGGGTCACGATTACTAATGGCTTGCACAATGTGCCTGTGCTCATCAAATGCACTTGTTACTCGGGGTCCTGCCATACCCAGCTGCACACGGTACATGCGCACTAGATGGTATAGGCCATTAACAAGCATAGAAATAAGATGGCTATTTTTGCTGCCTAAGATAATACGATAGTGAAAGTCTAAGTCGCCCGCTTCTTGATAATACAGTTCGGCGTTTTTTACTTCATCTGATTGGCTGTTCAGCAAAGCGTTAAGCTCAGTGATCTCTTGAGCTGTCATATGCTGCGCGGCAAGCCGCGCGGCCATACCCTCTAAAGACTCTCGAACTTGATAAAGCTCAATCAAGCCTTCGGGGCTTAATGACACCACACGGGCACCAATGTTAGCCTTACGCTCAACAATGTTACACGCCTCTAAGCGATTAATTGCTTCTCGAACAACGGCTCGGCTCACCTGATATTTTGTCGACAATTCTGTTTCACTCAGTTTGGTACCTGATGGAATAACCCCTTCTACAATCTCTTTTCGAAGACGAAAAAACGCTTTATCTGAAGAAGTTACAGCTTGTTCTTGAAAAAAGTCCATCTTGACGAGTACATTCTGAATGATTAAAAGTTGTAGACAATATTAGAGGTGGTTTACGTTAACGTCAACCTTATAGAGGCAAGATTGTCGACAATTTCTGTTATAGCATCTATAAATTTGGTGAATGTTCCATTTGATAAATACCAAAGCCTACAGCATAGCTTATCTCTTTTGCACCAAAGCCTTTGTCTCGCGCAACCTAATCATTCGCCAAGTAAACAATAAATACTAAACATATGAAAATATTTTACATTTTTCGTACCCAAAGGGTACACAATGGTATCATAATGAGTAAATTCACAAAAAAGTTACAATTATATAAAGGATCATAATGCGACCGTCTTTTGATGACTTGGCCTATTTTAGTGAAGTGGCAAACACTCTCAACTTATCACGTGCCGCACAGCGGCTTGGGATCTCACAACCCAGCATGAGCGCCGCGATAAAACGTCTTGAGCAAGTATTTGATACGCAACTGCTAATAAGAAGCCGAAACGGCGTAAAATTCACCCATGCGGGCAAAGCCTTAGCGCAACATAGCCGTAAATTTATGACTGAATGGGAGCAGTTACACTCAAATGTGATCCGTGCAAGCACTGATATGATCGGCACCTTTAGCATTGGTTGCCACCCATCGGTTGCTTTATACACATTGCCAGATCTGCTACCAGCTTTAAAAAACAAATATCCCGCATTAAAATTAAATTTGGTTCATGACCTATCACGTAAGATCACTGAACAAGTAGTCAACGGCGAGATAGACTTTGGGCTCGTCATCAACCCTGTTCATCATCCTGACTTGGTGATCCACAAACTGTTTTTAGATGAAGTCACGCTTTGGCAAAGTGATGCACTTACAACACACAGTGCACCCAACGAACATACTATTTTGTACTGCGATCCAAACCTAAAACAAAGCCAAGCACTACTGAAAATACTCGACCTAACTCATTATCAAGTCGAGTATTCTAACAATCTAGAAGTGATAGCGAGTTTAGTAGCCAAAGGTATTGGTGCGGGCGTGTTACCTGAGCGAGTCGCTAAGAAGTGCGCTGAACCATTGCGTCGCATTGAGCAAAACAACGCAATGGTAATTGATGAATTATGCCTAATTCATCGTTTTGACATTCAAAATAGTACAGTGAGTCAAAACTTAAAACATGAAATTAAGCATGTGTTGGCAGAGCCTTGAGTTAGTTTCGTTTGATTTCATCTAACTGCTGGCAAGTGACAGCACTTGTTATAGCGTATATATCATTATAAGCAGACAGACGCTTAAACACATCGCCAAAAGAACTACCATCTTTTGTGCTGATAGTGACATAGGTTCTGTAGTACTGAGCATAATAATTAAACGCATATAATATCCCACTACGACTGACTGAGGCTGGTGTAAGTTCATATGTTCCTTGGTCTGTAAGATAAATTGACTTAACGTCAATATACTCTAATAGCTCTTTGTAGTACCGCTCTTGGCTGTTAAAACCATTAAGCGCAATGCCAATACCACAATTACCACCGTGCATCTGAGGATACTGTAAACCAAACTGCACTTGCGACGCGCTAGTGTCTAGGGTGGCAAAATTACTGCTGGCATCAAACCAGTCACTGGGGCTTGCCAATGCCGGTGATGCCATTAAACCTGCAATTATCGGTAATGCCATTTTTTTGAGGGTGTGACTAACTGCGTTTATCTGCATAATATATTACTCCTTTACATGTTGTGGTCTGACACCATCATAAAAAGTGTCAAAGACAAGGTAAAATAGGAGTACGCAATGAGTAACATAGTGTTAACCTATGGCAAACACTAAGAAGCTCTCTAAAATTAATGGACAACTCTATAGATATAGTAGGCACAATGAGGGCAGACTTCACTCCAGAGTAAATAGCGTATTTTTTCCTTTATTTCTTGTTGCATAGTCCAGACACACAAAGATTACAGCTAAACTTCATATAACCATTTTTAACTTTGCTACACTTGGAAATATCAGTTCGCTTTGGGCTACCCTGTGGTACGATTTACTCAACACGCCATTTTTAGATTATTATACTTGCTCTTTTTTTGCTCGAGTATAGAAAGCGTTAGCGCAAGCTCACTTCCTACCCTAACAATTGTTACTGAGCTATCACCACCCAACCAAACATTTAATAATGGCAAAGTAGAAGGCACTAGCACTGAGCTTGTCAAACTAATCCTACAACGTGCACATTTACAAGCGGAGTATTACATCTACCCTTGGGCAAGAGCCTTCAAAGTTGCGAGTAAAAAACCTAATACTCTTATATATAGTATGGCCAAAACGCCCCAGCGAGAGCGTAATTTTCATTGGATTGGTCCTGTTGCAAGGTTTGAGTTAGGATTTGTAACAAACAAATACCGCTATGACGTGGTTATAAATTCATTAGAGGATGCCAAGAAGTATCGACTTGCCGTTCAAAGAGGAGATATAGCCGCTGTTGAATTAAAAAAGCTTGGTTTTGACTATGTGCTTACCGCGGACATTGAACGCTCTTATAAACTACTCATAACCAATAAAGTCGACTTAGTCCTAGATGATCCCCGCTACCTACAATCTATGGCTAATACGCTCAACGTGCCGATAGATCATTTTCGTTTTTTATACAGCGTGAGTGCCTTATCTGTTAACGGTTACCTCGCAGCTAACATTGATACATCTACTGATATTATTAAAAGGCTACGAGTTGCTTTTACTAATGTAGAAAGAACACAGACATATAAAAATGTAATATTGGGAAGTCACACGCCTTAATTTTGACACAAAAAAAGCAAGCCTAGGCTTGCTTTTTCTAAGTAATAAAACTTAGATTACAGTGATGTTCTCAGCTTGAGGACCTTTTTGGCCTGTAGCAAGAGTGAACTCAACACGTTGGCCTTCAGCCAAAGTACGGAAACCGTCACCTTTGATAGCGCTGAAATGAGCAAAAACATCTGGGCCATTTTCTTGAGCGATGAAACCAAAACCTTTTGACTCGTTGAACCACTTAACTGTGCCAGTTACTGTATTAGACATATCTAGATATCCTGATTTAAAAATTTAACTATGCCCATCTGGGCGCATAGAGCAAAAATTAGACGGTACTTAAAAACTTCAGGACGGTACTACAAGTATGACTTATACAACAACGTAATGGAGATTTATAAACACTGACATATTTTTTGTCTGAGTTCAGTCTATCTAGATGAGACTCCAAGTCAATAATTTTTACGACCAATGAAATGAAATTTATATGACATCGAATTGAACAAAACAGTAGCCGTCACTTCAAATAAGAAGAAACAATGACGCCATTAAAACAGACAAAGAAAAAAGAATTAAAAACCTAACACTTAAGAATATAAGTACTTTTCTAGTTTGTAACATAAGCTCGGTGCATACTTTTGCAATTCCTGTATATAAATCTAATCAAAATTACCCAATGAAACGTATAGTTATCGTGCAGTTGGTTTTTCATAACGTTTGCACTAACTTTAACTTAGTCCAATCCTAAATTTTTGGAGTTAAAAGCTCATGGATAAAAAAAAATCAGGCCTTGAAGAGACCGCTTTTTTTAGTCAATTAATGAGTAACTGCTCTGTACTTCAGTTATTAAAACAAGTGCTCATGCATTCTCATCACGCTATTGTCATCACTAATGCAGATCACACCCAAGGCTACCCTATTGTCTATGCAAATAAGGTGTTTTGTCATCATACAGGCTACGAGTTAGCAGAGCTTGTTGGTCACTCACCTCGCATTCTGCAAGGACCCGAGAGCAATCATAAAGTGATTGCTAAAATCACACCGGCACTAAAAAAAAATGGATACTTTTACGGTTCATCGATTAACTACCGAAAAGATGGATCTGTCTATCCAGTTGAATGGAATATTTCTGAAATTAAGAATGAAGAAGGTGAAGTAACGCACTACATATCGATGCAAAAAGACTTAACCAATCTTAAACGCATTGCTGAGCAAATTAAGGATACAAACGAGTTATTTAAGCGCTTTTACGCCATTCAAGCGAAAAAAAATGAAGACAAAGAAGAGCTCGATAGGCAAGTCGTCGAGACCATAAAGAATAATGAAAAAATTTACAACGCCAACCTACGCTCGCAGGAAAACGAAACATTATTTGAAGATGCCTTTTTTGACTTTTCACCCGATGAGATGGGGGCGCTTGGTAACAAAATTGAAAAATCTCCCATCAGCGCAATCGAGTTTTGGCAAGAAAGTCCTATCGATGACGACGATGTCATTTCATTAACTGAGTCTATTAAAGAGTTAGATACTGAAATAGGCATGGCCGAAGCACTCAACAACGGGGTCAATTACCTAAATATAGCTAACTACATGAAAGAAATAGCAAATAATTTGTATTTTTGCGTCGAGTTTAATGATGGTGCGTTGATGATTGACGAAGTAGCTAATACACTGCACAAGTTACAAGACAAAGAGGAACAAATACCAATAGAAATGCTATCAATGTTCAATAAAGACGTTGCGGAATGGATCGACAGTGTGTTTATTCACAGAAACGCAGAAAATATCTTCTCAGGAGAAAACAACACCGTTGCGGCGGGAAACCAGCTTCTTTCGTTTATTCGCTAATGCATTTAATGACATGGAACCTTATGTTTGAGCGAAAGCGCTCTGTACTAGCAGTAACTAAAACTTAATAGACTAATAAAGCTGCTTTTTTTGAGGGCTGAAGTAATCCTTCGCCCCCTAAAGTTCATTGAATTTCGGGCTGTATAACAAGACTTTTTCTATCCCACTCAAAGATAATTGATGACAGGTGGTATCTAATTCATCAATTACTTTAAACCATATATCGGAGGTTATACTCGTTTACTTAACTCTGAAAGTGCATGTTTGTAGAGCTCAATTACAGGGGTTGAGCTGTTGTGCTCTATAAAGTTATTAAACTGCGGAGACGCATTTAACTCGATTAAATAGAGCTCATCTTGTTCGTCGACAATAATGTCATAACCTACCCATCCCATGGGGAACTCGTTGTGAATAGGCTCGACAAAGTCGGCAAGCTGAGTAAACAAATCGACATCAGTTAGCAACTGAGCTTGCTCACCACTTTCCCAATATTTGACATTAAAAGTCGCAGCAGCGCTGCCTCTTCGATAAGCAAATACTGGCTTGCCAAAAGCACACAGTAAGCGATACTCAGCTTTAGTTCTAATAAACTCTTGAGCTAAAGCCACATAATCATAGTCTTTTGACTGATGATTAAATATTTCTTGAAATGCGCTTTCTGTTTCTAGTGCGTCGTTACATAAAAATACATGAGTACCTAAAGCCCCTTTATTTTGTTTCATCACAATGGGGTAATCTAGGTTATCGTCAATGGCAGCAAGGGCTGCGGCTATACTGTTACAATGCTTATATTGGCTATATTTCGATGACACATTGAAATCTAAAAAATCTAATGTTTTAGGAATACGAACGATATCTTTCAGTAGTTGATATGTATGACTTTTATCTTTGCAGATACAAAATGCAGCTTCAGTATTAAACGGCGTTTTGTTGAGTTCAAAATATTGCCAGCCCTTGTTCATTTTTACGCGCACAAAATTGTGGTCCACATCAATAAACTGGTACTCAAAACCTAATTCATCACACGCTTTTATAAGGCTCTTAATATTGTTTTCCATATTGTTGTTCAGTCTCACTCAATGGCTATGGCAGTTTGGCTATATTCTATTGCAGAAATATACTTTGCAGAACTGACTTAATTCGAGGTTACAAGTACTTACACTAAATACTGTAACCTCTAAACATGCTCTTAGTCCGCACGTCCCATAAACTTTTTCTCATCGGTATTAATGCGAATCTTATCACCAGTTGAGATGTGCTCTGGCACTTGCACAACTAACCCTGTAGTCAAAGTTGCCGGTTTCGTGCGCGCACTTGCAGATGCACCTTTAATAGATGGAGAGGTCTCTTCAATAACAAGTTCTACGCTTGATGGTAAGTCGATAGACACTGGAGAGCCTTCAACAATCACCGCTAACAGCCCTTTTGTATCTTCATTTACAAACAACACCTGCTCTTCAATGCTACTTTTGTTTAACGAATATGGTGTATAGTCTTCTTCATCCATGAACACATACTCGTCGCCATCAATGTAAGAAAACATAACAGGACGACGAACCAAATCTGCTAGATTTAGCATTTCATCTGCTTTGAAGGTTTCGTCTACTTTAGCACCATTAACGACATCGTACATACGCATTCGATACAAACTACCACCCGCTCTTCCTTGAGGTACAGAGCGCTCAATATCTCTTACAATCATTACACGGTTATTGTACTCAATGGCGGCATGTTTTTTTATTTCACTGGCCTTAGGCATAACTATTTCTCTTAATATTATGTTGGCAAAAACTATCGAGATATTGCCATATAATCATACTCTAAGGCCAGATAAATCGCGTCAACATGTTTCACCAACTAACGCAGGATCAGCCAAAAAGCATGGATAATCCCAGGAACAATAAATAAGATACTCAACAAAATATTGATCGCCAGATCTTTACCCACCCCATTGTTCAATGCTACAGCGATTGGCGGAAATATAATTGCCAAAATAATTAACACCAATTTATTCATCACATTCTCCATAATCAAAAGTTAATCAGGCTCACAGTTATGCATTACTTCCTATTAACTTGCCCAATTTAAGGCTAATCCAAAAAAACGCCTTTGCAACGTCAATCGCTAACAAATTACAAAGCAAAGTGACAAGAGTGCTATCAATGACCATGCTGTGGTTGATAAGCATAGTAGCCTTATCAACCACAGTAAAAGCCCCAAATAACTTATGAAACGAAGTAACCCCCACCAAGCTCCCACACATGGCAGAGGTTATTATTAACTATTTCATATGTGAGCATACTAAAATCTTATCATTAGTACCCAAATAAAGAACGCGATAATGCTGCACTGTAAAAATACAGACCATTGCAAGTTCAAACCCTCATATTCAGCGAAGTAAAGAATGATAAATGTATCTGTAAAAACACTATCACTTTATTGGCTGTGCATGTTCATATGCTACGTCGCTTTAACCACTTTTTATTCAGAACTGAGTTTTAGTATTGAGTCACTGCTTGCTTCAGTATTGGTTATTTTCATTCCGCACCTAGTCCAACGTCAAAATACAAAGTTAGTAAAAGAGCCACTTAAACATGTTGTGTTTAAAGAAGGGTATTTACTCATTGAGCAGCACAAAATAAATGTAAATAGAATTAATAGAGTTGCACTAAGCAAAACACCACAATGTGCAACCTTCGCTTTACCCTACAACTATGGCAATGAAGGGAAGCTAATCGATTTTAACTTCCCTATTGGCGATTATGAACCATTTAAAAACTACTTAAGCAGCCATATTCCGAGCGTTACTTTTATTGACTAGTGGATGGATAAAAACTGAACCATCCACTGAAAAACGTTGTCATTACTTTAATATTAAAACTCAAACTCTAATGCCAATCTAAAGCTATGATCTTTGCCGAAGTGCGATATTTCACTCACAAAGCCCGCCTCCCACTTTAATTGTCTCTGACCTTTAAATCGATACAAACCAATTACTGCAGGGCCAATACCAACAAAGTCCTCTCCACAGTAGATCTCAATTGCAGGTTGAAAAGCTGGTGTAAACCGATAACGCAGCTGTGCTCTAAATTCACTTTCCCATTCATTCTTAATCTCAGAGCCCCATTCTCTAACTGCAAATGCATTCAACGTGAGACTCATTCTTCCGAATTCTTTTTCGAAGAGAACACCTATAGTTGCTTCATAAGCTGACGTTTTGTGCTGCTTTTCAAGTTCAAACAACATCCCCCAATCAGCCCAGTAACGCCCTTGCTCTACCATTTGCCAACGTGCTTCAAGCTCATACGCCGCTAAATCAAAGTTATCTAATTGGTCGCGCTCACCAATCATGTATCCTTCCACTGTGACAGTCTCTGCAATAGCCCAACCAAGCCCTGCTCGTTGTGCTAATATGTTCCCCTCATCCGTTTGGCGTGATAACAAACGCCACTCAACTTCTCTTTCAAAAGGCAGCACATACGGGTGATATACTTTATCGACCACCATCCCATCTGCACGGCTGGCCCCTGAGATTGCACCCAATAAAGTTATTAGAAGCAATAGTGGAATTTGCAGCTTATTGGCCATGATCCCCCCCCTTAACAGTATTTTGTTCAATGAGGCGCATGCGCCAAATAACCATGACCGTACATAGAGCCAAAGCAGATGTAAATGCAACTAAATTTGCGTAACTGGGCGTAGCTTCATATCCTAATAACGCTTTGAGCAACCGACCTGTAATACCGTACTCATCTAACAAAAATCGCAGGTCAAACACCGCTTCACTACTCGGTAGCAAGTCTATTTGTGCCGCTAAATCAACAGCATTGGCTACTTTACTGGCACTATGTGCAGACAACAACGCCAAAACAACCGTCCAGGCTCTGTGGGCTTTAAACCAAGCCAAAGTAAAAAATAATAATGTACAAAAGCTTAAGCAAATCCCCAATCCAAGTATTGTTCCAATTACGATGCCTTGCTCGGTGTCTAGCTGCCAATAACTACTTACATACATAACAAAGTGACTCAAATACATGACACTGGCCAGCACAATAGCTATTTGTTTATACACGCGCGCTCCACAGTACAACACAGCCAAAACGCATCCATACATCCCCAACAATAACAAGATCTTGAAAACCTCAAGGCCCTTGTAGTCAAACCACTGACTGATGGTATCGGCAAAGCCCAAAAACACAGCGCATGCTAACACACAGAGTAAGAGCGTTGGCAAAAAGGGTAGCTTATCTCTAGTTTGACCAAAATCACTATGGTGCAGCAGTACCCATAGCAAGGCTAAAGGCAAAAACTGGTTGATACTAATAATCACACTATTGAGCAGCATCAGTGATCTCCTTTACAATCACGACGCCTTGCGCAGTGTTGGGCGAAAACTCTCCGAAAAACCGATATTCTCCTACACTAAGCGGGCCGATATAAATGATGCTTTTCCTTTTTGGAAATAACACCTTCTCGCGATTCAAGTCAAAGCTGTCGAACTCTTCTGCTGTATCATCTTGATTATCAATGATTAGTCGTATCTTTTTCCCTGCAGGAACTTCCACCTGCGCTGGAATAAACAGGTGGTTTTTAAGAACAATAGTGACAGAGTCTGTGGCTGCAGCTTTAACTGATGTAAACATCCCAAACAACATACAAAAATACATATAACTCCTTGTTATTCGCATGTATGCTCCTTAGGAAACTCAATTTTCACCTTTAAACCACCAAGTTGTGAACGTTCAAAACCGACGGATGCACCATAGATTTCAGCTATTTGTTGCACTATCGCCATACCTAAACCCGCCCCCTTTTCTCCCGAAGGGTGCTTATCTCCTCCCACTCGGTAAAATCTATCAAAAATACGTGCTATCTGAGTATCGTCCATCCCGGGGCCAGAGTCTTCTACCGCCCATAAAATTTTGCAGTCCAAGCAGGTGATCGACAACTTCACATAGCCATCATTTGGGGTATATTTTACCGCGTTACTTAGCAAGTTAATAAACAGCGTGTTGAGAGTAAACTCACAGCCTCTAAGCCAATATTGCTGCGCGTCTAAGCTTATTTGAATATGCTTTTGATCTATCCGCTCGTACAACTGAGCAACCACATTTTGACTGAGCTCCGTGATATCAACGGGGTGAAAGTTTGTGCGCCAACGATCGGGTTCTGTTCTCGCTAAAGTAAGCATTTGTTCAACAATATGATTTAACTGCTCGATACCTTGTTGCATCGCTTTTAAGCTTGAGTGCTGAATATCATCAGATAAATTATGTAAATTGATCTTTAAACTACTGATAGGGGTTTTTAGCTCATGCGCCGCATCTGAGGCAAAATAGCGCTCTCGTAAATAGGCTTTCTCAACTTTTGCAAAAAGACTGTTGAGTCGCTCAATCACGGGGGCTACTTCGGCATCTTCGCTCACAATTTCTAGTTTCGTAAAATCATTTGCTTGGCGCTCTTTAAGTTCATTTGACAAAGTTCTCAATGGACGCAGCGCTTTACGAATATACCAAGCAATAAAAATGGCCAGTAACGGCATGGCCAAAACCAGCGGAGTCATGGCAGATAAAATCAAACTTTCGGAAAGCATAAAGCGCTTGTGAATAGGTTCAGCCACCATTAAACGCTTATCATCCTTGTGTAAAACAAACGTTCTTAACCTAGTTCCAGATATATTTTGGGTAGCTAACCCTGGCTGCTCTAAGGCCGATATTGATAAATTTTTTAGTAACTTAGCAGAGTAAATTTGGCTTTGCTGCTGCCACAATTGGGCAAATAAATCACTTTGTTCCGGCCAGTGACGTACCGGTGTCACTATCAATACATTTGCCATATTCATCAGTTGTATATCTAACTGTTTTTGCGCTTCGTCCATACTGCGCTGATAACCATTCATCAGCGCCATAAATGCCGTCAGAATAACACCCGAAAGCAATATCATCGTCAGCCTTCGGCTTATTGATAGGCGAGCTTTTTGTTTTTGTGCATTTACATTATTTAGCAACGATATATCCTATACCGCGCAAAGTTTTAATGAAATCTTTAGGCAGCTTTTTTCGTAAATGATGTATATGGACTTCAATGGCATTTGAGCCCAGCTCCTCACCCCATTGATACAGTTTACTTTCTAATTGCGTTTTCGATAACACGCGACCCGCGTTTTCCATCAAGGCTTTTAGCAGCATAAACTCTTTGCGTGGCAAAATCAGAGGCTCTCCTGCAACCAGAGTTTGGTGGCTTGCCAAATCAAGTTGTACGTTCTGACATTGCAAAATACTACTTGTTTGGCTACCCAAACGTCGACTTATAACGCGCAAACGTGCAAATAACTCTTTGGCTTCAAAAGGTTTGGGTAAGTAGTCATCAGCACCAAGATCTAAACCCGTAATTTTGTCTTCAATAGAGTCTCTGGCAGTTAAGATCAACACGGCCAGTGCTACACGGCGCTTTTTTATCGCCTTTAACACCTCTAGGCCATCCCCATCGGGTAGGCCTAAATCTAAAACCACAAGCTCAATTTCGTCATTATCCAGCATGCTCTTGGCCATACTGACCGTTTGAACATGCTCCACCGAATATCCCTCTTTTTGCAATGAGTGTATTAACCCTTGAGCAAGCAATGCATCATCTTCAACAAGTAATAGTTTCATCGTTTATGTTTTAGCTTTCTCTCTACTTTTGCGATTAAATTATCAACCTCATGTTGGCGATACAGATCTGCTTTTTCTCTGCCCAACCTGGCTGGTGCATTTTTTGCCTTTTTTAAGTGCTCTAACGCTTCTTTATAATGCTTTTCATCATAAAGAAATTGTCCGTAAAAGTAATTAACATCTAGTCCAGTTGGATTAATTTTTAAGGCTTTATCAAACAACTGTTGCGCTTTTTTATCACTACCAAAGCCAATTGGCCAACCTGGAACTTGGCTGTAAAGCGTACCAAGGCTAGTCAGTGCGGAGCCGCTTAAGGCAGACTCATCGATTTCAATGGCCGCTTCCAACTCTGCTTTAGCCGCTTTAGCTAGACCTAGCGCACCAAGCCCGCCTTTGGCTCCTGCATAACTTGATTGCACAATACCATGCCAGATATGGCTCTCAGCCTTATCGGGATAGTTAGCGACCAATGATTGGCTGTCTTTGACTAATGCTTCAAACGCTTTTTCTTGCGCCTCATCTTGCAGCTCGTAATTAACACTTGCCCACACTTTTTGGATGGCGCTGAGCTCTTGGTTAAAGTCCGCATTTGCAAAGCCACTAGTACTGACCAGCAGTGCTGCAACTATCACTGTTTTAAATTTTTTCATGAGGATGACTCCTTAGTATTAAGCTGGCAACTAATATAACTTTTAATAATTTTTAACTGCTTGATGATGGCGCTATCGACTAACTCAGGCAGCAAACCATTCACTCTTGCAAAGAGCTTTTCAGGAAACCCGACCACCCAACGGCGCTTTTTACTATTTAGTAAACGCATAAAGTTGTGAGCCACCTCCTCTGGGGTATCCATTTTGTTTCCTAAAGCACGGTTTAATGCTCTTACGTTTTCTGGGTTAATACGGGTGTCGGTTGCGCGCGGCGCAAGATACTTAACTGCAACTTGTCCATCCAGCTCTCTGGATAACGCTTCACTAAATCCACGTAGTCCAAATTTACTCGCACAATAAACACTTTGATACGGATAGCCGATGTAACCAAATGCAGAACCTACATTAACAACTGTGCCTTTAACGCTGCTTAATTGTGGTAGCAGATGATGCATCAACGACATCGGTACCAGCAAATTAACGTTTATTTGCTGCTGAATTTGTTCTAGTTGTTCATTTTGAAACGAACGCATCTCATTACACCCTGCACAATTGACAAGCAATGCGGCCCCACCCAGAGTCATGGCATGCATCGTGACGCGTTGACCGCTTACTGGTTGGGTTAAATCTAATGCCAAGTATTGATGTTCCTCGCCTAAAGCCCGCTGCAGTAGCTGCAGTTTATTTTCGTCTCGACCGAGTAATAAACAACGCCACCCAGCTTGGCTCAATTGCGTTGCTATTGCTGCACCGATCCCGCCAGAAGCCCCCGTTATAACCGCAAGTTTTTGTTTATCCATCAGCTGGCCTCCTGCGTTAAATCAATGCTAGGTTGCGCCTCAATGCTTCTAAATACATCACCATAAAGTCGATAAAAGCATTGCGCACTGTGAATGATCAGTTGCCGCTCTTGTTGACAATCAATTTTATTCATTAAGCCTTTGAAAAAGTCGATATGCTCAATATCCAAAGCGCCGTGAGAGGTCAAATAACTGAATGCTTTTTGTGGTAAGTTGAGCTGCTTACCAATACTTTGCGCTGCTTGATCGGCTAAAGCGATAGATGTGCCTTCTAGCACATTAACCATGCCAAAAAAGCACAATGGATTAACACGATTAATACTGTCGTATGCATAACTGACCATCAGTTCAGTAGCGAAGCTTGGTGTTGAGTGACGAACAGCCTCTTTATCAAAGCCACACTGTGCTAAGTCATTCAAAATCCACTCTTGATGCCCCATTTCTTCTTCAATATAGTGACCAATGGCTTCACGTAGCCACTCTTTCGATTCATCTAACTTGCTACCACAGGCCATCAATAAAGGCACAGTGTGTTTCACATGATGATAAGCTTGTTGTAAAAATGAGCCATATTGACCGAGTGTGATTTGCCCTTCAAAAACATCTTTAATAATTGGAGCAGATAGAAGGTACTCACGTTCAGTCTGTGTTTGTGCTTGTAATTCATCATAAAAAGTAGTCATCGGTTTCTCCTGCTCGAAACTGTATAAAGCGTTAATTTGTGGAGCATAAAAGTGTGCTATTGCCTCTCGTTTAGGTCGTCCGTTTGCACTGAGTAGTCCAGCTTGCGTGCTCAAAGGCACATCTAGACGATGCCAGCGCGCAACTTGCGCGTAATCGGGCAATAAGCGATTTATGTCTTCAACATGCTGTGAAAGAAGGTCGTTAGAAATATTTTCCGGCGCCCATATAAGCGCGCATAGATAAGGTTTAGCTTCACCACATACCACCACTTGTATGGGAAAGCTGGCATTTTGCAATAAAGACTCCGGCCATTCAGGGGCTATATTTCGGCCAAAGCTATTGATTATTTGGTTCTTTTTCCTACCAATAATGGTTACCGTGGTAGTTCCCGTTTGTTCCTCTACATTGACTAGATCCCCGGTTGCATACCACTGCTCCTTAGGGTGCGCAGCTTCGCCTAAATAACCTAAAAAGATCGGCCCTTTGATGTATAGCTGGCTTTCAATCGTTTTAATTTGTATATGGTCTAACGGCGCACCGACCGAGCCATCTTGCTGCGCTTTAGTGTTTAAGCACACCACCGAACTTGCCTCCGACAGGCCATATCCTTGAAAAACAGGCAAGCCGAAGATTTTTGCTTTTTCCAGCATACTCATAGAGACATGTGCCCCTCCCACCGCAATAAAGGCCAAACTGCTAGGTGGTTGCCAGCCTTGCTCACATGCTAATAACAGAAATTTCAAAAGCTCTGGCACTAAAATTAAGCTGTTAGGTTGATAATGCGAAATAGCACTAAGTAGTGCTTCGCCATCTTTTAACTGGCTACCGCAAAAGCCAAGCTTTTCGATAGGCAATACTTTTACCTGCCCACCGCTTAACATTGGCGCATAAACACCAGCGATGTTTTCCAGTAATACTCCCAGTGGTAATATACATAAGTGCTTTGGCGCACTTAAGTTAATACGCTCACACAAGCTTTTTGCCACAGCCAATTGGCTATCTAAAGACAAACACACACCTTTAGGCTGACCAGTCGAACCTGAGGTAAATGTGATCTTTTGCGTGCCAGCAAATAGCGCAACATCATCTTGCTTTGGCAAGTAGTATACCCACAGTTTTTGCTCAAACACGGTTAAGGTATCAAGCGCTATATGGGCTTCTAACTCGCTCTGTGAAATGAATAATTGCGCTCCCGCTTTTTGTATCGCAAAGTCACACTGAGTTTGGCTAAAAAAAGTTGGCAAAGGTAAAGCAGCACTGCGGGTTAAAGTTAAAGCAAGATCGAATGCTACCCACGCAAGGCCGTTGGCAATATTGTGTGCAACACAACTCACTTGTTGAGCGTTAATAAACTCGGCAAGTAGCTCAACCTGTAAGATAAGCTGCTTGGCGCAAATATGGTGTTGTTCATCTACGAATACAATCTGCTCTGGGGGCGTATCTTTAAGCTTTTGAATAAGTGCATTCATGATTGCAATCCTAAAACCAACTCATTGACCTCATTACGGTATTGCTCTTCTAGTTTGCTATACAACTTGGTCGTATTGATCACTTGCTGCACATTTTCTAAGTCGACCACACATACTTTTGGGTCAGCCTCATAGTAACTACCATAGTCTTTGGCGCTCGCAACTTTGTTAGGCTGTGCAGGCGTTAGTTCACAAATTGGCACCTGACACAAAGCCATCAGCTTTCTTACTTGCACCGTACCTGTAAATGTTAAAAACCGAATGTGCTGTGATAAAAGTGCTTGAGCAGCCACAATAAAGTGTCCAAGGGTTGCACTGCGATGCGTTGAATACAAATTGCCTAACTCTGCAATTTCGCTGCGATAGGTGCATTGTGGTAAGAAAGTTTCTATCGGTTGCTCTAAATACTGCTCCACAAATAGCGACTCAGCAGCAATACGCAGTCCTAAAACACAATAACCTTGAGGGGTATTTAAACGGCTCAACAGTGGATAAAACTCGTGTAAGTTGGCAGCATACGCTTTTGCAAAACCAGTTTTAACCTGCATCTCCAGTTCTAAACGGCCACTTTGGCTGTATTTAGCCCAATGCAAAGCGCTCGAAGGCATCTTTAAATCATGAATTGTCATTGCACCCATTTGGCAACTCCCCTAGTAGTGATGTGTTTAATCTAGGGGAGCAAAATTAAGTAAACCTTAAGGCTTGTTAATTTTTATTATTTTAAACTGCGCCTTTCTACCAAGCTGCAGGTTGGCTTACCCCTCTAGAGACAGCGATTCGCGGTAGAATTCGTATCATTTAAGGGAACATAAAGTTTGAAGACTCGCAAACCAAAATAGCTTTAAGTTGCTCTACCAGCCGATGTTATTTTTGTATGTAAGTTATCTGTAAGATTGAAATATTAATGAGGTTTATTGTCCATGAAAGTTAAGCACTGAATAATAGAGATTTTTATCAGGTTTTTTAGGCGAAAAAAGTAAATATTATCTATGCTCTAGGAAATGCAATTTGTGAGTATGTTTGATGTTTAATCAAAATGATGCTGCGTTAGCTGTTAGGAACTTTGTGCGTGTTGCTAACATTGTTGCTAATCTAGACACCATATTACAAGAAGCTAAAAACCTTTCCTTAACGGCTAAAAACGCAAGGGTTGTAGCTTTGCGAGCGGGTGATTCTGCATTTGGCTTCAAGCCAATTACTAACTTTATCGACGAGTTCTCCGAGCTTACTATTAAAACAACAAAAAACATTTCACTGCTTTCAAGCAATTTGTTTTCTATCGCATTGTCTGTCGTTAGGCATAGTGATTTTCAACAACGATTAAGTGTTGCTGCACACGTATGCCAAGACTCTGACATTCAACAACTGCAGCAACAAAGCCATCTAGAGTTTATGCGCACGGTTAAACAGCTCGAATCTGCCATTATTCATTTGGAAGGATACTTTGAAGACATTTTAAAACAAATGCGCAGTGCTGAGTATATTGCAGTAACTAGCCGCGTTGAAGCTTCAAACGCTGGAGAGTTTAGTGAAAGCCTGCAGTCAGTGTCTAACTTTATTGCGGGAGCAGCTAAAAACATCAAATACGCTATAAATCAAAATTTAAAAGAAATTAACTTATTAAGAGGAACACTGCGTTGAAATCCACTGAAATTTATAGCTCAACCACGCATTCATGGGTTGTGATGGGAAGAGATCCACACAAAAGTGAAAAAATAATCGACACAAACCAGTACCTGATAAAAAGTGCTGAAGAAGCCATTATTCTTGACCCAGGTGGAATAGAGTTATTTTCTCCTATGCTGGCCTGCTTATTAAAACATGTAAAACTCGAACAAATAACAACTTTATTTGCCTCTCACCAAGACCCTGACATCATTTCTTCTCTAGGCCTTTGGGATAAGGCCCTTCCAAAAGCAACATTGCATGCGCCATGGCTTTGGGAAGGCTTTATTAGGCACTTTGGCATGGATAACATCGCTTACCAACCAATTAAAGATGAAGGAGGAGAAATAAAAATTGGCAAAGCAACCCTAAAATTCATTCCTGCACATTACTTGCACTCTTCAGGCAATTTTAATGTTTATGACCCCAAAGCAAAAATTTTAATGAGCGGGGATATTGGCGCTGCACTTGAAAAAAATGAGCCTCCTATGTTCGTTGAAGACTTTGCAAGCCATGTAAAACACATGGAGTACTTCCATCGCCGTTGGATGCCCTCAAACCGTGCAAAAAATAATTGGGTATCCCGTATCAGAGAACTTGACGTTGAGATGATGGCACCGCAGCATGGTCGTATATTTAAAGGAGAAATGGTTCAAGAATTTTTAGACTGGTTTGCCAAACTAGATGTTGGTAGTGCGAGCGAGTAACTCACACTCTACAACACATATACATTTAGTTAGGCCAAGTATTTCAGCTATAGCACTGTATTTTGGTAGGTTGGACAGCACCCAACTACATATGAGCCCCAGCTCATTGTTACTTTTGTCAGTGTCAGTACTTGGCTTATCTTTTACTGTTTTGAATAGGAGCTCATTAGCAGTTAGCAGGCAGTCCAAACAGCTAACTCATTACCACTGGGTTCTATAAAGTGAAATCTGCGCCCCCCAGGAAAGCTGAAAATATCTTTGCTAATTGTCCCGCCAGCTTGCTGCACTTTTTCCAAGGTTTGCTCAAGCATATTGCTATACAAAACAACCAAAGCGCCGCCATTCGCGCTCACTGAAACCTGTTCGCTACGATAAAACCCACCGTCTATGCCTGAATTATTAAACGCAATATAGTCGGGCCCGTAATGTTCAAACTGCCACGAAAAAACATCACTAAAAAAACGTTCAGTGGCTGCCAAATCATTGGCAGCAAACTCGACATAATTAATATGGTCTTGCATCACATTTTCCTTGTAAAACGAAACAATTAACTTCTCAGTTACGACTAATGTCTATTGGTCAAAAAGCACACACACCGTACATTGAACCTGATACAACATGAACCCAAAGGAGATCAACATGATCAAAAATGTACTGAGAGCAGTAAGTATTTTAATCTTACTTTGCTTCTATTCATATAGCTATGCAAGTAGTTGTTCTGAGATAAACGAATACCCCAATTGGACGCGAGCCAATTGGGCTGGTGTTTACGACCACGCTACAGCCGGCGATAAAATGCACCATGAAGGAGTTTTATATCAGGCTAACTGGTGGACCAATTCAACACCTGGTACAACGGGTGCTTGGCAAACGCTTGGCGTATGTGAGCAATCACCACCTCCCAAAAAAGGCGCATATAGCCGCTACGGAAAGCTAAATGTATGCGGCACAACATTGTGCGACCAAAACAATCAACCAGTGCAACTAAGGGGTATGAGCTCTCATGGATTACAGTGGTTTGGCCTAGACAAATGCCTAACGCGTGAATCGCTAAAAGTTCTGGCTCAAGGTTGGCAAGCAGACATTATTCGCTTAAGCCTGTACGTACAAGAAGGTGGTTTTGAAACAACCCCTCAAAAATTCACAGATCAAGTAAACCAGTTAATTAGCTTGGCCAGCGAGTTAGACCTGTATGTGTTGGTAGATTGGCACCAACTCAACCCAGGAGACCCTAATGAGAACTTGCAACTCGCCAAACGCTTTTTCAATGATATTGTTCAAGAGAATAGCCACAGAGAAAATATTATTTACGACATTGCCAATGAGCCTAACGGAGTAAATTGGCAACGCATTTATGACTACGCACTGGAAGTGATCCCCGTGATCAGGCAATTAGACCCTGATGCTGTCGTGTTAGTTGGCACTCATGGGTGGTCGACCTTTGGGGCATCAGATGGAGGAAGTTATTTAGATGTCGTCAATAACCCACTTCAATTTAACAACATCATGTATACCTTTCACTTTTACGCTGCATCTCACCGCGACTTTCATCGTAATATGCTAGATAAAGCGTCAGATGTACTGCCCGTTTTTGTTACCGAGTGGGGCACTCAAAACTACGAAGGAGAAGGTCCAAATGACTTTAATAGTGCTCAAGAATATATCGACTTGATGCATCGAAAGAACATAAGCTGGACTAACTGGAACTTTTCTGATGATTGGCGCTCCGGTGCGGTATTCAAAACAGGCGCTTGTCAACAAGGTAAATTTGATGACTCGCAGCTCAAAGAAGCTGGGCACTGGGTAAAGCAACAAATTAAGCTACATCGCTGATTATTATCTCTGTACTATAATACGTTGAGCTAGGCTGCTTCAGCACATACACGAACCACCTAGCTCAACTTAAACTTTACTAAAATTTACCTACTACTTTAACAGCGCCGGTAACCTTAGCGCTTTCAACGTAACCTATCGCATCAGCGTTGGCCGCTACAAACTCAATCACCGCTTGCTCACTATCTAGCGTTTCTGGTGGTGTACCTTTACCTGTGAAGATCAACTTTGACCAATATGCTTTATATTGACTGCTCGATTTACCAAGTACATTAGAAGTAAAGGCATCAACAGCCCCACCGCTGTTTAGCCCAACGGCATTAACTTTTGTGCCATCACTAAATGATTTTGCTTTACCCAAGTATATTTTCGCAATAGCGTCTTTATCAAGCGTAGCCCCATTACTGGGGTTAACGATCACCGCAACTTCAGCTTGAATACTAAAACTCAACGCCAATAATGTGCTTGCTACAAAATATTTACTCATGTTAGCCTCCTAAAATACCAAATCAACCGCAACAGTTATCACATCGTTATCTTGATTTGATAAGTCATTATCCAAACGGCTCCAATCAACTTTGAAAGCTGCAGAAGGGTGAAAATCATAACGAGCGCCTATCGTCACGGTACTTGTATCATTGTGTGTAGCTTTGAGCGCCCCATTCACCGCATCTTTAATTAGCCGAGAGTTTGGATTACTTGGGTCAATCGATACTCGAACCTGATTACCATTTGCCAAAGTAATAAACTCTGGCACTTGATTGAAACGACTATCTGGGTGAGCGTCATCATTTCGCTCATACGTAAGGTGAACGAGCCAGTCATTCATCCTATAGCCAAAAGAAACATAATACTGCGTTTGCTCAGGCAACAAACTATTGTCTACTTCTATTTCTGTATACTCTCCATCAAACAGGAAGTTGTTATAGTCAATTGCAAAACCCAGCCCAATGAATGTCCCGCTATCTTCATTGATCAATAAGTTATTGTAATCATTTTGCAAGTTATAAGTCTTCAAAGCATTAGATAATCCAGACAATGAAGGTGAGTTTGCCAAGCTAATCGTGGTTTCGGCTACCACATAAGAAGCACGTAAAGTTAACCAATCTTTAGATAAGGTCCAGTTGATGGCACCAATATCATTGAGTTTACCTTCATCTTTTCCTGTAATTGCACGGAAATCTCCTTCAAAACGACCATAAACTGCCTGCGTTGTAGAGTCCCAGTCGCCCAGTTGCGATGTATAAAGTAAACTAATTCCAGTTGGAGTTGAAAAAGCAAAATTGTAGACAGATTGAGGTGGACGGATCCAACGATATGCAAAACCTACTTCCAAAAAGTCTGAGTATCGGAACAATGGCAAGCGCATTTTTCCTGCACTTAGCCTCAAGTTGTCGTTTATGTCATAGGAGACATACGCCCATTCAAACTTAGCATCGTAGTCTTCAGAGCCTCGCGCGATGATTTGGGCAGTTGCACTGATCCCATCACCTAAATCTGAAGAAACTTGAACAGCAAACATACTTTCTGGACTAAATGATACTTCATCTTCATAGCCAAACATTGCCATATTATTGTCAGAAGCTTTGCCTGCAACAATTGAAGCAAACCCATTTATACGTAAATCAGAAGCGTACGACACGCCACTGAATGCACATATCAGCGCCATAGCGATTAATCGTTTTTTCATAGTGTCATCCCAAGTGATAATTAACTAACCATCAATATCATTTTGAGTATAGGAGTGATTTTCGCTTGGTACGTAATAAAGCCTTAAAATATTCTGTGCTTTCAATACGCTTTGCGAAGATAATGTAGGACTTGGGTAAACTTAGCGAAGATTTTTGCTTGAGAAAAACAAAGCCCTTAGTAAAAAGGGCTTTGAATAGAGACTTTTTATAACAACGTTAACTCAGTTTGCGCAACAAGCCTTGGGTATTTTGTCGCATCGTATTTGCGACCATTAAGTAGCCAATCATCGCGACAAACCCAGCGCCAGTAGCTGGGCCTAGTATCCAAACGTATGGGTGCATCTTTCCATCAACGTCAAACAATTGCTGCTGAATGACCAATAAAGTGACATCGCTAACCAGTGCAGCGACTAAACCTGCAGTTGCACCTAACAACAAAAACTCATACAACGTTGCTAATTTAATCAACCGGCCTTTTGCACCTAATGTACGCAAAATAACAACTTCTTGCATCCGCTCGGCAAGGCTGGCTTGTACTTGAGAGACTAAAACCAAAGCCCCACTCACAAGCACGATCCCAAGCACAAAACCGATTGCCAAGGATACTTGGGCAATGATTGACTGTGCTTGCTCTAAACGGCTTTTAATATCAATCATGCTGATCGTTGGGTAACGCTGTAGCATACGACTTATAGCCTGAGTGTGGGTTTCATCTAATTTAGCGGCACTAAAATATGTAACAGGGATCTTACCCGCCATGTTAGGACTTAAGATCATCACAAAGTTAGGCTTTAGTGTGCCCCAGTCGACGCTTCTAAAGCTGGTAACAACGGCATCAAAGCGTTGCTCATTAACTAAAAAGCTAATTGTATCACCAAGTTTCAAACCTAAGCGCTCTTGCCAACCTTCAAACACAGACACTTCTATTTGCTCGTTGCCACTATTGCTATCAAACCATTCGCCTGACGTAATTTCATTACCGTCTGGTAAGTCTGTTAGCCAAGTTAAGTTCGGTTCACGATTAACGCCTTCACGCTCCCCTTCCCCTTGCTCTTCTCCTTCTTGTCGAGACACCCGACGCGCCAACTCTTCACCATTGATTGCATCTACACGCGCATTAAAAACAGGAAAGAAATCTTCATGGAGAATATTGTTCTGTGCAAAAAACTCCCCTAGCGGTTGAACTTCATTTTGACCGATATTGATCAAAAACATATTTGGCGCATCTTCAGGAACTTGTGTTTGCCAATCAGATATCAAATCGTTTTTCAGTACCACTAAAAACAGCATTAGCTTAATTGCTAGCGCAAAACTAATGAGCTGAATCGCATTAGCATTCGCACGTTTTTGCAAAGTAGCAATAGCTAATGACCAACTTGACCCTGGGCTTAAGCCTAGCTTTCGACCCGCACTAAAAATAAGCCTTGAAAGGGCAAATAATACCGCAATTACCAATAATGTAGAGCCAAACAAAATCACTGTTGTAAGCAGCTGTTGGCTAAACATCCACATCAATAAAAATATGGTGACAAGTGATAAACTCATATGAATGCGGCTTAATGCCAGCTTATCACCCAGATTGCGACGAAGTACTCGCAGCGGTGGAATATCGAACAAGTCTAACAACGGCTTTAATGAAAACATCAATGCACAGACTACTCCGATAAACACTGACAGTAACCAAGGCCTAGCGCCCGCAGCCGGTAATTCTGCGCCCATAAATTTAGCTAAGTACTCTGCCCCAACATGCTGCAGAGCAAAACCTATTAACAATCCAACCGCAATTGAAAAGCCCGTAACCAGACTCAGATGTAATAAATAAATATTGCGAATAACACGACGACTGCCACCGAGCGTTTTCATCATTGCAACCGGATCATATTGTCGCTCACAATACCGTTTTGCTGATACGGCCATTGCTACTGCCGCAAGCATAATCCCAAATAATCCTGCAAGTAATAAAAAGCGCTCGGCGCGCGCCAGGTTATCCCCTAGAGGTGACTGTCTATCTTTGATCCCTTGCCAAGACTGATTGGCTTTGAGATTAGGCTTGAGCCACGTATAAAAATCAGTAAGTTGCTGCTCTTCTCCCGCAAATAAAAGCCTGTGAAAGACTCGGCTACCGGGCTGAACCGCCTTGGTTGCTTCAATATCATCATAACTCAGCAAGACCCTACGATTACCTGCAAGGGAGAAAAACGGCGCATCAGGCTCATTTACCAGTACTTTCTCGACATGAAAAAGGCCAGCACCAAGCTCCACTTTATCCCCTACTTTCAAGCCAAGACTATAAAACAGCCCTTCGCTTAACCAAATGTTTCCCTTTTCAGGTGCTCCTCTTACCTCGTAAGGAGCGCTATTCAAGCTATCTTTTAGCGTAACTTGACCACGCAAAGGATACTCAGGGGATACCGCTTTTACCGACCCCAAAACAAGTTCATCATTGGCAAACAACATAGAATCAAAGTACAGCATTTTTGCCGTTTCAAGGCCATACTCGCTTCCTTTGGCTAGAATATGCGGCTCAAATGCATGGTTACTAGACAAGCGTCTATCAGCGGCAATAAAGTCACTGGTTTTTTGCTCAATATTCAATCCAATTCGTTGCGTAACAGACGATAAGCTAAAAACAGTAAGTACAGCCAATGCGATTGCTGCAAAAATGATAGTAAGCTCGCCTCTGCGAAACTCCCTACTAAACAATTTAAATGCTAATTTAACCCACATACGCAGCAGCTCCATCACGGATCGTTTCTAGTCTTCCTGCTTCGATATGAATGATCCTATCGCATTGCTTGGCTAGCTGTTCATCATGAGTCACTAAAATCAGGGTGGTACCGTTTTGCTTATTTAAATCAAATAAAAGTTTCTCAACAAGATGGCCGTTTTTACTGTCCAAATTTGCCGAAGGCTCATCTGCAAACAGCAACTTTGGTGAGCCAATGAATGCTCGTGCAATTGCAACACGTTGCTGCTCGCCCCCCGATAATTGCGAGGGATAGTGGTCTAAACGATGCGATAAACCAACCTTTTCAAGTAACTCAAGCGCTTGCTGCTTCGCATTGCTGTCACCAGCAAGCTCTGCTGGTAGCATCACATTTTCCAAAGCGGTTAAGCTTTGCACCAACATAAAAGATTGAAACACAAACCCCACTTTTTTAGCTCGCAATTGCGCACGAGCTTCTTCGCCTAATTCACTTAATTTTTCACCATCGATACTTACGTCACCATCGCTTGCAACATCTAGCCCCGCCAGCAAACTAAGTAGGGTTGATTTGCCAGAACCAGACGCACCAACAATCGCAACAGACTCCCCCGACTTGACAGAAAAATTGATATCACTGAGGATAGTGAGCTCGCCTTCTAGGGTATTTACAGATTTTGTAAGCCCAGTGACATTAATGATATTTAACTGAGAAAGTACTGACATGACACGTTTCTTCCTAAAATTTTTAGTTTGTTTGACGCTTGTGCTTCAGCCTATTTGCAGTCTTGCTAAAGACAAAATCATGATTATTGGAGATAGCTTAAGCGCAGGCTATGGTGTTGAACAAGCACAAGCGTGGGTTAATTTGTTACAAAATAAATACGATGCAAACCAAAAACCGATCGAATTAATTAATACTGCGATAAGCGGGCAAACGACAGATAATGCTTTATTAAAAGTCGACGCATGGCTGAACGCGCATAAACCGAGTCATGTGCTTATTGAGTTAGGTGGCAATGATGGCATTCGAGGGTTTCCGGTAAAATTACTAAAAAAACACCTTACAGAACTCGTCACTAAAAGTCAGCAAGCGGGTGCTCATGTAGCTCTAATGGAGATCCATATTCCTCCTAACTTGGGGCCTCGTTACACCACAATGTTTACTAAAAGCTATGAGCAAGTCAGTAATAAAACCGGCGCGTACCTGATGCCTTATTTTATGATACCGATAGCAGTGAAGCCTGAGCTAATGCAAGAAGATAACTTGCATCCAAACACTGATGCACAACCTTTAATTAGAGACTTTATGGAAAAGGAAATTGACGTTTGGCTGCAAAAAACCCAAGGCAATTAGAGAGAGTTAAAAAGAGATAGGGAAGTAGTATTGAAAAGGATTATCCAGCTCTATCATTTTATCAATGACGGAGCTGGTTACAATGGCATATTATGCCGTTATTTGTGTCAGCCATCTAATAAAGCTTCTTGCTTCACTTGCAGTTGAGAAACGGGTATTTTTTGAACCGGTTTTATCTGCAAAAATAACATTGCTTTTATTGACTGATATTGACAGCACAGGCTGCGCAATTTGGATCAGAGATCCGTTATATTCATATGACATAGAAAACTCACAATTTTAATGCCAGTAATTATCTGGCTTTTTTAATATACAAGCTTCACTACAGTTTTGACGATATTCCCAATGATAAAGGTCTTTTTTAAGACAAGTTCCAACAAGGGTTGCTGGCTATTCGGTCGCCGTACAATAATTCAGCTTTCATTTTTTAATGCTGGCTTACTGGATCAGGGTAAGAAAGGACATTACTAGCGGCTCCTACAACAAAGAGCATGGCTAAGCGATGAAGTATACCTCTAATTTCAACTTCATTACAAGCAGTAAATCACACTTCTAGTAAAACATCCTTTGCGCGCCAGCTTTTGCTTGTTACTACAATCCCGTTACTTTAGACAGGTGAGTACTCAAGCTTAACTCTATTTGATGACTAGGAGAGCGTATTTCAACCAGCGCATCATCAAAATCTCCTTTACTAAAATGATTATAAATATTGTTTGATAACGCATAAGGCTCACTTGGCATGCCTAAAAAAGGGAAAACCATTCGATCAAGCTCCCCATCGCTATCTTTATCATGAATAACATTAATGGCGTATCTACCCGCGGGCAAGTTGTCAAAAACCACAGGAGTAAAGGGGTTTTGCGGAGGTACTATTTTTTTAGCAAAGAAGTTCGCTTGCGGATCGTTAATATTTAAGTCTGCGTGATAATCAGCACTATTATCATAAACCATGACGAGTAATTGCCCTTGTTCACTGTCAACATTACTGATTTTTACTACCAGTCTAGTTGGCTCACCAATCAAGGTGTTAACACTTTGCGAACTTGTTGACTGACAAGCACTTAAAAGCACTGTAGCCACCAACGCCACTGCCTTTTTATGCATCTCTACTTCCTTATAAATGTTTATTGTCTGTCCAATTTAGCAGCCAAATGCGGCAATAAATACTATTTAGATACGCTCTTTTTGTAAAAATGTGTAGACTGATGACACATACTCAACTGATTCCTTACTTATCCGAGTTTTAATAATGAGTAAACCTTGTATCTCGATACATTATTGCGTTTTATGTCAATGGCTCTTGCGCAGCGGCTGGTTAGCGCAAGAACTCTTAAGCACATTTTCTAGTGAACTACAGCAAGTCTCGCTCGTGCCAGCCTCAAAAGGTGTATTTAAAATATTTTACGATGACGAGTTAATTTGGTGCAGAGAAAGCGATGGTGGCTTTCCTGAGGCAAAAATATTAAAACGCAGGGTTAGGGATAAGCTCGACCCCAGCCGTAACCTAGGTCATATTGATAGCTAAGTCCCGATAGTGATTGATTATTAAATAACATTTAGTTAATTTAATTAAACTTAACCTGCTCAATTAAACAGCCTAAATTAAATATACATTCACCGCTATTTTGCAATAGAAGTGATTTGCTGATATAACAAGATAAAAAAGGTACATCCATCTATTGGATTAAATAATAAAAATGAAATTCAGTTTTAGCCATTTTGAATTCGATTGTGAAAGTCTCGTACTTACCAACAATGGTAAAGTGTTCTCGCTCAACGAAAAACCAGCCAAATTGCTTGCCCTACTTCTAATGGAGTCAGAGCGTATTCACAGTAAAGACGAAATTTTAGAAGCCGTTTGGCCAGGTCGAACAGTAACAAATCAAGTGGTCTTTCAAAGCATTGGTCACTTACGAGCGCTTTTTGGAGACGATGCCATTAAAACATTTTCTCGCAAAGGCTATCAATGGCAATTGCCTCTCACCCTTGTCACTGAAAACAGCACACCCACAGAAGCACCCACAACTCAACTGGATGAGGTCTCAGAGCAGGTAGATACACTCACTCCTCCCTCTACAGAAGAGCCGGTAGCCGAAATCAGCAAAAGTGTAGCTAAAAATAAGGCTATTTTACCTATAACCGTTGCTGCGGCTTTGGTATTAATAGCAGCAGTTTATTTTTTAGTTTGATAACTTTTATACCAATTGCATTAAATTGGTGATCAGATATTGCGACAGATAAATGGCTTAGTAACAAGGCAAATATTTTTCTATGTAGTTATTCTACATGAGAAATATTTAACGCAGTTAGTGAGTTATTTAGCTCGCTAGAATGATCAATGTATAATAAAATTGGTATTAGTTTAACTCTCACTGTGTAAGTGAAGCTCAAGGAATTGTAAGGAAAGCTATGCTGAGAGCAGAAAATTGTGGATTGTTGGTCATCGATATACAAGGAAAGCTCGCCAAAACGGTTGCTCACAGTAAAGACCTTATCGCTCAAACTCAAGCACTTATCCTCGGCTGCAAGGCGCTTGAGATACCAGTTATTTGGCTAGAACAAACACCAGACAAACTGGGCGCAACGACACCTGAAATAGCACAGCTACTGCAACCTGGCAAAGCTATTACCAAAACAACATTTAGTGGTTATGCAAATTCAGCGTTTGTACAACGACTGACCAATGAGAACAAGCAACACTGGATACTTTGTGGTATTGAAGCACATATTTGCGTTTACCAAACCGCTTGTGATCTGCTCAGCCAAAACTTAGGTATCGTACTGATCGAAGACGCAATTTCATCTCGAAACTTAGCACATAAAACACTGGCATTGACGAAGTTACAGCAACTTGGCGCGCAAATTAGTAACGTAGAAATGTGCCTATACGAACTACTTAGAGACTCCCAGCACCCAAAATTCAAAACAATATTAAATTTAATCAAATAGCACGACCAATGCCAAGCTGGCTAAATTAGGAGTGAACTTCTCATTCGTTTGCAAGCTCAACCGCTTGGCTATCAAGTACCGCTTGCAAGGCTTCATCCATTTTTTGTATAAAATCATGTTTAAAAGGGTATTTATTCAGTGAATCTTTTACATAACCAATATGTGCGGTTCGGCGCAGCACAACTCGGTCTTCAACGATGGTGCTGAGCTCCAATTCCGGATGCAAACGTTTAACATTTCTCAAACCAAGTAACGTAGATAATCTATCGTTGACGTAGCAATCAATACGCTTTTTAGCCAACTTTATGACATTAGAATAAGTGTCTTTATTTTCCCAAAGCTTGATTTTGCCCTGCTTGCTGGCTTGGTCGAGCACATCGTCTAAGATCATGTACCCAGCATTTAATCCAACATTGATTGGGTTGACAGTGGTATCTTTTGTTTCGATGTTTGCCAACGATATACCCGTATTGCAAAAGGCAACCACAACTTCCTCAAGCAGAGGAACCGAATAGGGCCAAATAAAAGGTCTGCGTTTTATATGTTTGTAGGGCGGCATGAGCGCAAAGGCATCACCATGTTCAAGCGCAGCTACCCCTCTTTTCCAAGGAACAGGATGAAGTTCAATTATATATTTATCATCCATCAACCTCGCTGCTTGCTTAACCAAGTCAACATAGATGCCAGCAGGCTCGCCATTATTCACGTATGTGTACGGCGGGTAACTCTCATCAACGAGAATTGTCACACGGTGTTGTGGTTGTGCATATACATTCGAAAAAGCACTTGTATACAACACCCAAATTACAAGCTTAAGGGAGCAAAAAATTACTGCTTTCGTCACGCTGATATTCACATATTGCCTCTCATCAGTCTTTCGATACTACCAAACACCAATACCTAACCCGCAGTGTAGCTCATTATTGGCCTTCTCTTATTTACCTATACAGTAAATTTAGATAACAGCGCTTCTTGCTCATGTGCATGCTCGGCCAGTTTATCACTGGCACAATATTGTTTATCAGCAAAACTCCCCACCTCAACACTAATATCATTTATATGGTTTGTGTTCTTATTAATTTCTTCAATCACAACACTTTGCTGTTCAATCGCAGTTGCAATTTGAATATTGCGGTCCATTAACTCTTTAACAGATTCTGTGATCTCATTAAGCATGTCAGTTGCATGCTCGGTTTGCTCTACACATAATTGCGTTTTATCTCGGCTACTGCCCATTGATTGCTGCACTTGACTCGAAGAAGCTTGAATTTGATCGATCATAGACTTTATTTCTGTCGTCGACTCTTGTGTTTTTGACGCCAAGGAGCGCACTTCATCAGCGACCACTGCAAACCCTCGTCCTTGCTCACCAGCACGAGCGGCTTCAATTGCGGCGTTCAGCGCCAATAAATTAGTCTGCTCAGCAATACCATTAATAACCGAAAGAATGTTCTCAATGCTCTGGCTATATTCAGCTAATTGCGTACTTAGCACATGAGATTGATCGATATCTTGTGCTAATGCGGTTATGTGCTCCTTAGCCTGCAAGAAAACATGTTGTCCCTCTAAGGTTTTATCATTAACTTGCGTTATAGAGCTTGCAGCCTGTTGTGCATTGCCAGCTATTTCTGTGGATGTGGTGCTCATTTGGTGCATCGCAGTAGCTAAGCTGTCTATCAGCATAACCTGCTCGTCTAGTTTTTTCATAGAATCGCTAGATAACTGTTTAGCGGAGTCACTACTGCTTACAACTTCATCTGCACGCTCTTTAACACTGGCCACCAAGCGACGCAAAGAGGCTAAAAATAAATTAAATTGTTGGGCAACAACGCCACACTCATCCTCATTTACAATGTTTAAACACTGAGTTAAATCCCCACCGCCGCTGGCAATTTCAGTAATAGCTTGCTCTAAATCTTTTAACGGTTTAAGTAGGTGTAGGGCTAATGCTCTAACACACACAACGCCAAGCGCAACAGCTATTACGGCAATAATGAACGAGTTAAGCGTAATATCGAACAAGGTTTCATAGGCTAGAGATTTATCAATTAATATAGCCAAATACCAATCCGTACCATACTGATTGGCCAGTTTATGTAGATAAAAAAGCTTAGTCCCCTCTTTGGTGTTCACTTCATTTAACTGTCCCACTTGCGAAATAGATAGATTTGCGTCAATACTATCAATGTCTTCACCATTAAATTGAGGGTTTTGGTGGGTAATGATTTTGCCATCGCCCCCCACTAAAAACGCATAGCCTGTATTGTCAAAGTTAACCGCATTGACACTTTTAGCAATCACATCCAGGCTCAAATCACCACCAATCACCCCCTGCAATTTTCCATTTGCATTAATTGGTGAAACAACGGAAAGCAATAATTCCCCCGTGGCAGCATCCGCATAAGGACTCGTAAAAACGGTTTTTTGTTCATTTTTTCCGAGTTGGTACCACCCTCTTTGTCGAAAGTCTACGTTGGGAGGATTTTGCCTATTTGGATCATTAGAGCGTAGCTGTGATTCGTTCGCTAAAGTGCCAAAAGTAAGCAGAAACTCTCGCTTCAAAAACGGCGTGTTTATTTTCTCATTAAACTTATCAACGCTAAACTCTTGCTCTAATTGGCTTCTTATAACGTTGACCTGATTTGCTTTAATAGTCAGCCAGTTATCGATACTGATAGCCAACAGTTGCGCACTGTCACTGACATATGCTTGTGTTTTTGCACGAACCGAATCGCTAACAAACCAATAAGTAGATATGGTAGTCACGGAGATGATCAATAAAATCACTATCGCAGAGGTCACTGAGAATTTTGTACGGATCTGCATTTTAGCCGCCTGAGCAAAAATCAACCGAATTTAAAAAGTGTTGACTATAATTCGATGATTAGCAACTATCAAAAATCAAGACTATGCGACTTACTCATAGCTATTTTATTGTCTTAATTACAGTTGTATGCACGTTTGCCAGCCCAGCAGTAAACGCTACAGAACGAACAGTCACAATGGCTGACATTGAAGCTTTAGAAGCCCAGCTTGCCGAATTAAAAGCAAGATTTTTAGCACAAAGTAGTAATACAACCTCAGCGACAAGCACATCACGCAGCGAGCCTGCTTCGCTCAAACCACAGCAAACTAAAAAGCCTCCAGTCTCCGATGAAACGACCCAAGTAGATGCTTATGCAACCA